>NZ_QOAY01000032.1:4610-13718 GCF_003314775.1 Microbacterium sp. H6
TCGTGCGGCTGCTCGGCTCCGTGGAGCTGGCACGCGCCTTCACGCTCGCAGCGCTGGCTGCCGTGTTCGGTTCCTATGCCATCCAGCAGATGACGTCGGCGACAACGCTGGCGACGATCATCGCCGCGCTCTGCCTGCTGGGCGCGGCCATCCTCTGGATACGTCGCGACGAGCTGTCGCTGCTGCGCATCGCGCCGTCGTCATTGCTCGCCTTCCTCGCCTGGGCGCTGGTGAGCGTCTTCTGGACCACAGACAAGTCCGACACGATCTTCGGGTGGATGTCGCTCTTCGGCTTCGCGTTCCTCGCCATCACGATCGGCCACGTCCGCGACACGCTCCAGACGGTGCGCGCGATCGGCGACACGCTCCGGGTGCTCCTGGCCGCGTCCCTCGCAGTGGAGATCCTGTCCGGCGTGCTGCTCGATCTGCCTTTCACCTTCCTCGGGATCCAGGGGAATCTCGCCGTCGGCGGCCCGATCCAGGGCCTCTTCGGCAGCCGCAACATGCTCGGATTCATCGCGGTGATCGCGCTGATCACCTTCGTGATCGAGTGGCGCACGCAGTCCGTGAAAGCCCCGCTCGCCGTGGCGTCGATCGCTCTCGCGAGCTTCCTGGCGGTGCTGTCCTCCTCCCCGACGGTCCTCGTGCTCGCCGGTGCCGTCGGCGTCGTCACGATCGCCCTCACGATCGTCCGCCACACCCCGGCCGACCGGCGCACGATCGTGCAGTGGACGCTCGGCGTCGTCGTCACCCTCGCCCTTGCGGCGGCGTTCGCGCTGCGCCATCAGATCATCGCCGTGCTCGATGCGGGCTCCGACTTCTCGATCCGCGGCTCGCTCTGGAACACGATCCTCGATTTCGTGGCCGTGAAACCGGTCCAGGGATGGGGATGGTTCGGCGACTGGGCACGGGGCGAGTACCCGTTCACCTATATCAACTTCCAACTCGACGACCGCCATCAGAGCGCGCTGAACGCCTTCTTCGACGTGCTGCTCCAGCTCGGCGCCGCGGGGCTGGTGCTCTTCCTCCTGCTGGGTGGCGTCGCTCTCATCCGCTCCTGGCTCGTAGCGAGCACGCGCCGCTCCGTCGTGTACGCCTGGACGCCGATCATGCTGGTGACGCTGGCGGTCGACTCCATGTTCGAGAGCTTCACGCTCGTCGGCGCCGGATGGTTCATGCTCGTGCTGTGCGCCCTGCGTGCAGGCCAGTCGCGTTCCTGGCGCGAGAACATCGATGCAGCACACACGGGAGCCATACCGACGCTCCGCCCTCAGGAGTAGCCGAGGGGCGCCGTCAGCGGATGGAGGGCAGCTTCTCCGCCCAGGTGATAGCGTCGCGGACCCCGTCGTCCACCGAGCGCTCGGCACGCCAGTCCAGCACCTCAGCCGCACGATCGACGATCGCGAACGCGCCGGCCTGATCGCCGGGACGCCGCGCGGTCTCGACGACGGCGAGAGCCTCACCCGTGACCCGCTCGAAGGCCGCCACCAGCTCGCGGACGGTCACGCCCTCCCCGGTGCCGATGTTGATCACCCGATAGGGGTCGTCCGCCGTCGCGACCTCGTCGAATCGCTCGACGGCCGCCACGTGCGCGAGCGCGAGGTCCCAGACGTGGATGTAGTCCCGCAGCCCGGATCCGTCCCTGGTCGGCCAGTCGGTTCCGGTGATCGAGAAGGCCTCGGCTGCGGCATGGGACTGCATGATCTTCCCGAGCGCATGCGAAGGCAGAGGGTTCTGCAGCCCGGTGCGCATCTGCGGATCGGCGCCGATGGGGTTGAAGTAGCGGAGGGCGATCGCACGGAAGTCGCCGTTGGAGGCCGCATCTTCGAGGATCTGCTCGACCATCGCCTTCGTCGTGGCATAGGGACTCGAGGGAGCCAGCGGAGCGTCTTCATCGACCCCCGCACCGCTCTCCCCCTCGTAGACGGCAGCGGAAGAGCTGAACACGATGCGTGGGATCCCCGCGTCACGCAGATGCTGGAGCAGCACGATCGTCTTTCCCACGTTGGTCTCGTAGTAGCCGAGGGGATCCGTGACCGACTCGGGCACGACGATACGTGCAGCACAGTGGATGACCGCATCGATGTCGGGGTGATCGGCGAGCAGACGTTCCAGGACCACCTGGTCGGCGATGTCGCCCTCGTAGAACGCGCGACCCTCGCAGAAGGCTCGGAGCCCCTTGGAGAGGTCGTCGAGGATGACCACGTCGATGCCCGCCTCGATGCACGCGGTGGCGACCGTGGATCCGATGTATCCGGCGCCGCCGGTGATCAGTACCTTCATCGCAGCCAGTCTAACCGTCGCCCCTTCGCCACCGAGGTGAGCCTCTCCGCTGATCCGAAGGGAGCGGACGGTAGGCTACTCTCTGCTCGTCGAGTCCGGCCGCTGTCCCCACGACAACCGCCTGTGACACCAACATCGGAGAAACCAACCCGTGGCATACGTCCTGCAGAACGTCGTCTTCCCCGGTGGCGACGACCCCGATGTGTTCCCCCTCTACGTGGACGCCGAGCATCGACCTGACACCGAGGACGAACGCGCGGCGCGTGCGGCGATCACACCGGTCGAGGGCATCCTCGACCGCTCCAGTGCGCGGGTCCCGGCGAAGAGCACGTGGTCTTTCAGCACCTATTTCAACGCCTTCCCCGCCGCATACTGGCGCCACTGGACGGGCGTGCGGGACGTGCGTCTCACCGTGCGCTCCACCGGATCGGGCACCGTGCTGCTGCATCGTTCGGATGCGCAGGGCGAGTCCCGCCGGATCGAGGCGCGCTCCGTCGTCGGAGACGCCACGACGACCTTCGATCTCGATCTCGGCCCCCACGACGACGGCGGCTGGATCTGGTTCGATGTCGTCGCGGATGAGGAGCCCGTCGTCCTGAACGGTGCGCGCTGGGAGACGGAGCACGAGCCGGTCCGAACCGGGAAGGCCTCACTCGGCATCACGACGTTCGACAAGCCGGATTACTGCATCGAAACGCTGCGGACGCTGGCATCGTCCCCCGATGTGCTGTCGCTGGTCGACCGTATCTTCCTCGTCGACCAAGGCACCCGCTTGGTCGCCGAGCAGGATGGATACGAAGCCGTCTCCGCCCTCCTCGGCGACACGCTTCGCGTGATCCGGCAGGACAACCTCGGCGGATCCGGTGGATTCGCTCGGGCCATGCAGGAATCGCTCCTGCGTCCGGAGAGCGAGTTCGTGCAGCTGCTCGACGATGATGTGCGACTCGAGCCTGAGGCCCTCCGTCGCTCGATCGTGTTCGCCCGCTACACGAGCGAGTCCACCATCGTCGGTGGCCACATGTTCGACCTGATGGCACGCTGCACACTGCACGGCTGGGCTGAGGTCGTCGACGAGCCGGCCTTCGCCTGGGGCGACACCAATCCGGAGCGGATGCCCCACGACTTCGCGACGGCGAGCCTGCGGGATTCCCCCTTCCTGCACGCACGCATGGAGGCCGATTACAACGGGTGGTGGATGTGCCTCATCCCGCTCGAGGTGATCCGCGAAGTCGGACTCGCCCTACCGGCGTTCATCAAGTGGGACGATGCCGAGTTCTGTCTGCGCGCGGGCGAGGCCGGTTTCCGCACCGTATCCCTTCCCGGCGTCGCCCTGTGGCACGTGTCATGGGTGCACAAGGACGACATGATCGACTGGCAGGCGTACTTCCATGCCCGAAATCGGATCGTCGCCGCGCTCCTGCACTCGAATGCCCCCCGCAGCGGACGGCTCCTGGTGCACAGCCGTCGCGTCGACCTCAAACACCTCATGATGATGCAGTACTACCCCGTGGCCCTTCGCGCGAAGGCACTGCGGGACGTCCTGGCCGGGCCGCGTCATCTGCGGGAGAGCCTCGCGACAGCGATGCCCGCAGCCCGGGCGATCGCGTCCGATTTCCCGGAGACGGTCGTGCACCACGACACGTCGAACCTCGGGCGCCCGCGGACGGGACGACGCCGGTACCTGCAGGAACCGATGAGTCCGGAGGGGATGAAGCTGCGGTGGCTGACCCTCTCCACGCTGGTCTCGAACTGGTTTCACCGTCCCGCTCCGGAGAACGTCGCGGCGCCCGAGACGGAGTTCCGGAAGAAGGACGCCGTCTGGTGGCGGCTGGGCAGCGTCGACAGTGCGCTCGTCGAGACCGCGGATTCCGCCGGAAAGCTCCACTATGTCCGTGACAGGCGCACCCACCGCCGGATGCTCCGCGACTCCCTCCGACTGCACGCCGAGCTGCGCCGCCGTTGGCCCGAACTGCAGAAGCACTATCGTGACGCGCTCCCCGAGCTCGTCTCCTCCACGTCCTGGCAGCAGATCCTCAAGGAGAAGGCATGACCGCGGCACCCGCTGCATTCGACCCGACCACGGCGACGATCGTCATCGTCACCTACAACCGCTCGCACCTTCTCACCGGACTGCTCACGAGCATCACCGCGATGGACCCGAAGCCTGGTCGTATCGTGATCATCGACAACGCGTCGGTGGACGACACCACGGACGTGGTCGAGTCGTTCCGCGACAGCATCGGTACCGAGATCGTGTACCGCCGTCTCGACACCAACACGGGCGGATCAGGCGGCTTCAGCGAGGGGATGCGCACCGCATACGACCTCGGCGCCGAATGGATCTGGATGATGGACGACGACGTCGAGGTCCTTCCGGACGGCCTGGCCAGGATGGGCTTCTGGACTCCGCGTTTCAAGAGCATCCAGGGGCGCCGGTACGACTACGACGGCAGCGAGTTCTACTGGCAGTACCGCATCGCCGAGCGCATGGGCATCCCGATCCCGTTCGCGCCGTCCGGTTTCGACACTTCCGGCTACAAGGAGATGAACAGCGGCTGCTTCGAGGGCATGTTCATCCACCGTTCCGTCGTCGCGCAGATCGGCCTGCCAGACCCTCGTTTCTTCATCTACTGGGACGACCAGATGTACGGGTGGCTCGCGTCCCGCAAGACGACCGCGGTGATCGTGGACGAGTTCGTGCTGCGCCGCACCCGCGAGATCAAGCAATGGGACATGGGCATCCGGCACATGAACGCGTCGAGCAACGCCTACCGCTTCTACATCATGCGCAATCGCGCCTACATCAAGAATTACTACCGCGTGCACGGCGTCTACAACCCGGTGCTGTTCGGGCTGGGGACGGCGATGACCTTCGCGAAGGAGCTCATCCGACTGGTGTTCGTGGAGAGGACGGTCCGGGGCACCAGCAACCTGTTCCGAGGCCTGAGAGAAGGCGGCAGACTCGCCCGTGATCGGTCCTGGCAGCCGATGGCTCCGCTGGAAGGATGAGGGCATGACCGACGAACCGCAGCCCGAGCTCCGTTGGGCCCCCATCGAACCCAAGCCGCGCAACCGCGGACGAGTCTGGTTGATCGTCGGACTCTCCGTCCTCGCCCTGCTCGTCGTGGCCGCGCTGCTGTTCTTCCTCCTCCCCAGGGGCGGGTCACCGGCGCCGGGCGCTTCGGCGTCTCCGACGGCGACGACGACCCCGACGCCGACGCAGACGCCCTCCGCGGTTTCATCCGCATCCCCCGACCCTACGGCTCCGGTCGACACTCCCCCACCCGTGGAGGACCCGTCCCTTCCCGCGTTCCGCGACCGCGTCGGCGTCTGGCTGGAATCGGCGCTGGTCGGGCTGGACATCGTGTCCGAAGGCGATGGAGACGTCAATTCCGTCCTGGATACGATGCAGGGAGACGCACAGCGCCTGTCGGAGGCGCTGCCGCCTTCGTCGATCGCCGAGGACTGGAACACGACGACGAGCGAGTACTCGAGCCGACTGAGCGCGCTGCGCTCCGCCGTGTCCTCCGGATCGAACGTCGGTCGGGCCGTCGACGCCGCACGCGTCAGCGTCGACCAGCTGCGCAGCCTCGCCGGCCTCTAGCGCCCGAGTCGCCCGCGGCTATCGAGCGGGCGACTCGAGACGACGGAGACGCTCCTCATAGTGCGAAGCGAGCTCGAGCCGGATACGGGCACGCTCGTGTTCGGCTCTCGCCCGTACGAGGTCGCTCTCCGGATCCTCGTTCGTGAGGTCGAGCTGATGACGCAGCCACTCGAAGCGCTGCTCCAACGCAGCGACCTGCGGGGCGATGCGATCGAACTCGGAGCGGATGTAGGAGAAGTCCGCTTGGTTGCCGGCCAAGCGAGCCTCGTAGTCGGCGCGGGCGCCCTCGAGGTTCGCGAAGGCCTCTTCGAGGCGTGCGTCCACTCTGGCATCAACGCGGCGCACGACGGCAGCGTCGATCCGTCGACGGATTCGGTTCAGCATTCAGTCCTCAATCATTCGGGTGATTGGTGATGGTCGGGTCTGGAGATCAGCGGTGATAGGAGATACGCCCGGAGTCGATCCACTCGCGCAAGAGCATGGATTCGAGGTCGATGCGGTGTTCGGCGCCGACAGCTGACGGTTCTCCGTAAGCGTGGTTCCAGGCGGTCTGATCCGGCGCATCCACGAAGGAGAAACCGGTGACGTCCATCTCGACATCAGGGAACAGCCTGGTCGCGATCCAGAGCATCACCGTGCCCGTGGTCGCCCATTGGCCACCCTCGTGCGGGTCCACTCCCATCGCCTCGCCGAGCGGAAGGATCACCTCACGGTTCGGCATGGTGACGATACCCAGGTCCGGCGGCCAGAAGTCGGGGGTCTTCGGGTTCTCCCACAGCAGACGCCCCGGTTCGATCATGAGGTAGAGACGGTCGGTGTAGTCCGAGAAGAACCACGGGGTCGGTCGCACCCCACGGTTGAAGACCACGACGTCGACGCGCCTCCCGACGGTGGCAGGCCCGTCGATGTCATCCATGCGGAAGCCGTTGACGCGGATGACGAGGTCTGCGGAGTCGATCCGCTCCGCACGTTCCGGAGACTCGTCCAGAGGCTGATTCCCCACCACTGCGACCCGGCGGATCCCCTCGGGGCGGCCGAACGACTCCACCAGCGGTCGAAGCCGGTCGTAGAAGGCTTCCTCGCCAGTCGTCGCACGCTCGTCCCCGACGAGCTCCGTCACACGCCCCATAGACCCACAGCTTAGGGCAATATTCCGGCTCATCCGGAATTGCGGTCCTGGGGTCCGCGGGGCCGGAGCGCACCTCCCCGAGCAAGGCAGGTCGCGTCTTCGAGGAACTCCCCCGTCTAGAGTTGTCGGCGTGACTTCTGCGCAGACCATCGATCTCTCCTCGGCGAAGATCGGCACCGGTTCCCCCGTGTTCACGATCGCCGAGATGTCGGGCAACCACAACGGAGATCTCGAACGAGCGCTCGCGATCGTGGATGCCGTGGCATCGACCGGGGCGAATGCCCTCAAGATCCAGACCTACACCGCCGACACGCTCACGATCGACTCCGACCGTCCCGAGTTCCGCGTGAAGGGCGACCACGATCTCTGGGGTGGACGCAATCTGTACTCGTTGTACCAGGAGGCGCACACGCCCTGGGAGTGGCACGCGCCCATCTTCGAGCGCGCCGCCGCACACGGCCTGATCCCCTTCTCCACGCCGTTCGATCCGACTTCCGTCGAGTTCCTCGAGGGTCTCGGCGTCGAGCTCTACAAGACGGCGTCCGCGGAGATCGTCGACCTTCCGCTCCTCCGCGAGGTCGCTCGCACGGGCAAGCCCATGATCGTTTCGACGGGGATGGCCACGCTCTCCGAGATCGACGCCGCGGTGACAGCCATCCGCGACTCCGGCAACACGCAGCTGGTGCTGCTCGCCTGCACCGCGGCGTACCCGGCCATCCCCGAAGAAGCGCGGCTGGGCAACATCCGGACGCTGCGCGAGGCCTTCGACGTGCCCATCGGACTCTCCGACCACACCCTCGGCATCGGGGTCGCTGTGGCGGCGGCCGCTCTCGGGGCCGTGGTGATCGAGAAGCACGTGACCCTCGACCGGGGCGACGGAGGCGTGGACGCCGACTTCTCCCTGAGCCCTGCCGAGTTCGCCTCCCTGGTCAGCGCGTCGGAGCAGGCACGGATCGCCGCAGGAAGCGGAACCGCCTTCGGTCCCACACCGCAGGAGCAGACCGTCCTCGCACTCCGCCGGTCCCTGTACGTGACGGCGGATGTCCGCGCCGGCGACGTCGTCAGCGCGGCGAACGTCCGCTCGATCCGCCCCGCCGGCGGTCTGGCACCGGAAGCCTACGGACTGGTCGAAGGGCGTCGATTCACTCGTGATGCGGACCGGGGCACCCCTTTGTCCTGGGATCTGCTCTAGTCAGCCAGCCGGCGAGAGACGCCACTTCGCGAACGTGGCGAAGCCGCCGGCGTCGGCGGGAAGGTGCGGCAGGTATCCTGCCCGCTGGAACAGCTTCGAAGAGGCCGTGTTCGTGGTGTGGACGGTCGCGAGGAGGCGACTCGGCGCATCCACGATCAGGGCTTGTTCCGAGGCGGCGAGCACAGCACCGGCGAGACCACGTCCGCGCTGTTCCGGGGCCATCGTGATCGACGCCTCCCAGTCCGTCGGGGAACGCCGGTCCCACCGCGTCGAGGCCACCGGTCGTCCTTCCGACTCGATGACCAGGAGCCGGCGGTCCGGATCGGCGAGGGTGCGGTCGAGCCACGAGACGTGCGAATCCCATTCGAGAGCTTCGCTCGACCGGGAGTGCGCTCGAGTGGCTTCGTCGTTGCGCCAGTCGTAGAGCACCCTGGCGTCGTCCCGCGTCGCCGGGCGCACGCTGATCGGAGGCGAGGGACGGGGCTCGTCGGGCCCTGCATCGACGAGTTGCTCCCAGGATGCGACGATCCGCCATGTCCCGAGCCCGTCGACCGTGTCCCGAAGCGCGGCTGACTGCGCCGCCAGCGCGTCGCCGTCATGCAGAAGAGCACCCAGCTCGACGACCCGTGCCTCCAGATCGGCATGGGGCGGAACACCGAGCCCCACCGCGAGCCCCCGCCTCACGACGTTCGCGTAGCCAGGACGCTGATTGTCGACAGCGCACAGGACGGCCATCGGAACGCCCATGCACGCGAAGTCCCACACGGACGTCCCGGCCGCTGTCACCGCGAGATCATGCTCGCGCGCCAGGGCAGGCAGATCATCGACGAATCCGCGCACCTGCATGTCATGGACAGATGCGGTGGCAGCCTCCCGCACCTCCTCCCGGCCGCGCGGATC
>NZ_QOAY01000032.1:13817-18005 GCF_003314775.1 Microbacterium sp. H6
CACACCGTCGAGCGCCCGCACGACGCGGGCCGTGAGTCCCCGGGGGTCGGAGCCGCCCATGACGACGAGCACGCGGGGCACTGCGCCTGGCAGGTGCGATGCGGCGCGCTGACGGAGCACCTGCTCGCGTACCACCGCGACATCGAGACCGGCCAAAGGGTGGCGGGTGAGGTCAGGACGGGCGAACGTCGCCTCTGCTCCGAGGTTCGCGTCGATCGAGAGATCGGCCGCCCTCACGCCGTAGGGGCCGTCCTGCATGTTGCTCACCAGAGCCCCGAAGCCGCGAACGTCGGGCACGTCCGTGTACGCGTCGAGGTGCAGGACGTCCGCCTCTCCTGCCGCTGCGACCAGCGCTTCGGGAGACTCTGCCGCGCGGATGGACCGGACGGGCAGGTCGGGCTCGATGCGGTGCGCGGCGGCCGACCCGGCCTCGTCGATGTCGCCGATGAGCGACACCGACCATCCGCGTTTCCTGGCGACGGCGGCGATCGCGAGCGTGCGCATGAGGTGCCCCATGCCGTACTCGACCCCGGCATTGCAATGGAGGAGGGCCCCTCGTCGACTCATCGTTCGCCCTTCATCACCGTCCGCGGGCACGCCCGTACCCACCCGATAGGATAGGCCGGGCGTGATTCAACCCGGGAATCCGCACCATTCCACGACGCTGAGGGAGACAGAGTGTCGGTTCTCGAGGGCTCGAGCATCCTCATCACAGGCGGCACAGGATCGTTCGGCAAGGCGTTCATCCGCCATGCGCTGACGCACCTCGATCCGCGACGTCTCGTCGTCTTCTCCCGTGACGAGCTGAAGCAGTACGAGGTGCGGCAGCAGTTCGGCGACGACCCGCGGCTGCGCTGGTTCATCGGCGACATCCGCGACGAGCGGCGCCTCGTCCGCGCTCTGCACGGAGTCGACTACGTGGTGCATGCAGCCGCGCTCAAGCAGGTCGACACCGCGGAGTACAACCCGTTCGAGTTCGTCAAGACCAACGTGCTCGGCAGCCAGAACGTGATCGAGGCGTCGATCGATGCGGGCGTGAAGCGGGTCGTCGCCCTGTCGACGGACAAGGCCTCCAGCCCCATCAACCTGTACGGCGCCACCAAGCTAACAGCCGACAAGCTCTTCATCACCGGGAACCACTACGCGGCCGCCTACGACACGCGCTTCGCCGTGGTGCGGTACGGGAACGTCATGGGCTCGCGCGGCTCGGTCATCCCGTTCTTCGAGAGGCTCGGAGCCGAAGGCAAGCCGCTGCCGATCACCGACCTGCGCTGCACGCGATTCTTCATCACGCTGCCGCAGGCCGTCGAGATGGTCGTCGACACCTTCGAGCTCATGCAGGGCGGTGAGCTGCTGGTCCCCCGCATCCCGTCGATGAAGGTGACCGACCTCGCGCACGCCGTCGTGCCCGGTGCAGACCTCGTCGACGTGGGCCTGCGCCCCGGCGAGAAGCTGCACGAGGAGATGATCAGCCCCGAGGAAGGCCGTCGTGCCGTGGTGGTCGCCGACGGCAAGTACTTCATCATCCAGCCCGACCTCGCATCGTGGGGCTATCGCGTCCCGAAGGATGCCGTTCCGGTGCCCGAAGGCTTCGCCTACCGATCCGACAGCAACGACCGGTGGTACTCGCAGGCCGAGATCGCGGCCATCATCGAAGCGGGTATCTGAGGATGCTGCCGTACGGGAGACAGTCCATCTCCGAAGATGACATCCAGGCCGTCGTCGACGTCCTCCGCGGCGACTGGCTCACCACCGGACCCCTCGTCTCCGCCTTCGAGTCGAAGATCAGCGAGCTCACCGGCGGACATCGCGCGGTGACGGCCACCTCGGGCACGGCGGCGCTGCACATGGCGTATGCGGCAGCAGGGATCTCCGAGGGCGACGTCGTCATCTCCACGCCCATGACCTTCATCGCGACGACGTCGACCGCGTCCATGCGCGGTGCACGGATCGTCTTCGCCGATGTGGAGGAGGACACCGCCCTCATCGACCCGGCCGCGGTGGATGCCCTCATCGACGACCGCACCCGGATCATCACCGCAGTCGACTACGCCGGTCACCCCGCTGACTACGACCGGCTCACGGCGACGGCGGCGCGCTACGGAGCCCGCGTCCTCGACGATGCCGCGCACTCCATCGGCAGCACCTACAACGGCCGGCCGGTGGGCGATCTCGCCGACATCACGACGCTGTCGTTCTTCCCGACGAAGAACCTCACCACCGGCGAGGGCGGAGCGCTCGTCGCCAAGGATCCCGAGCTGGCACAGCGTGCGCACGAGTTCCACAACATCGGTCTCGTGCGGGATGCCTCGCGCTTCCAGGTGCCCGGCGAGGGTGCCTGGCATCAGGAGGTGCACGAGTTCGGCGTGAACTACCGACTCACCGACATCGCCTGCGCGCTCGGCCTGTCCCAGCTCTCCAGACTCGACGCGTTCAAACGTCGGCGCGCGGAGATCACGCGGCGCTACGACGACGCACTAGCCGATCTCGACGGCGTGCGCCGCCCGGTCCAGCGCGAGAACGTCGACGCGATGCGTCACCTCTACCCCGTGCGCATCCTCGACGGGCGACGTCGTGAGGTCTTCGATCGGATGCGGGAACTCGGCGTCGGTGTCCAGGTCAACTACATGCCCGTCTACTGGCATCCGGTGTACGCCGACGCGGGCTACCGGCGAGGGATGTGCCCGAACGCGGAGGCCTTCTACCGCGAGGAGCTGTCGCTTCCGATCCACCCTGAGCTGACCGATTCGCAGGTCGACCAGGTCGTCGACGCCCTCGCGGAGGCGCTGCGGTGACACGAGTCGGGATCATCACGCAGGCGCGGATGACCAGCACCCGGCTCCCCGGCAAGGTCCTGCTCGCCGCGGGCGGACGCACCCTGCTCGACCATCACATCGACAGGCTGCAGAAGCTCGACCTGCCACTGGTCGTCGCCACGACGACGAATGCGAGCGACGATCCGATCGCGGCGCTCGCGGTGTCCCGAGGAGCGCGCGTCTTCCGTGGCAGCGAGACCGACGTGCTGGGACGGTTCGCAGGCGCCGCGCGCGATGCCGGGCTCGACGTGGTCGTGCGCGTCACGTCGGACTGCCCCCTCATCGACCCCGCGCTCGTCCGGCGGGGCATCGAGCGGTTCGCCGAACTCGCGGACCCCACCGCACACGTGTCCAACGTGCTCGAGCGGACCTATCCCCGTGGCTTCGATTTCGAGGTGTTCTCCGCCGCTGCGCTTCTCGAAGCGGACGCACGGGCATCCCTTCCCGCCGATCGCGAGCACGTCACCCCGTTCCTCTACAGCGGCCGGGGAGCCGATACGCGCCTGCACGCCATCACCGGCACGCGCGACGCGTCGCGCTTCCGCGTCACCGTCGACACCCCGGAGGACCTCGCGGTCATCCGCGCCCTCGTCGAGACCTACAGCGCGGCTGACCTCAGCGCCGACGAGATCATCGAGGTCCTCGAAGCCCACCCCGAGCTGGTGGCCCTGAACGCGGACGTGGAGCAGAAGAAGCTCGGGGAGTGACTTCCCGAGCCGACGTGCGTCAGCGCGCGTTGTAGTCCTCGTTGTAACGGTCGAGGACCTCGGCGATCGGCGCGTCGAGGACCAGAGCGCCCTTGTCGAGGTAGAGGCCACGCGTGCAGAAACGGCGCAGGTCGCGTTCGTTGTGGCTGACGAAGAAGAGCGTGCGCCCATCGGCGAGCAGCTCGTCGATGCGTCGATAACACTTCTCGCGGAACGCCTTGTCCCCCACCGCGAGCACCTCGTCGACGAGGAGGATCGGCTCGTCGAGCTGCGACACGACCGCGAAGGCCAGCCGCACCTTCATGCCGTTCGACAGGTGCTTGTAGGGGGTGTCCTCGAAGCCGGCGAGCTCTGCGAACTCGATGATGCCGTCGTAGCGCCGCGACACCTCCTCGCGGGACATCCCATGCAGACCAGCGGTGAGTCGGACGTTCTCCCGCACCGTGAGGTCGCCGACGAATCCACCGGTGATCTCGATGAGCGGTGCGACTCCGCCGTTGACGGTCACCGTGCCCTCGTCCGGAAGGAGCACCTTCGCCACGAGCCGGAGGAGCGTCGATTTCCCCTGACCGTTCCGGCCCACCACACCGATCGATTCTCCGGATCGGACCGAGAAGGACACGTCCCGAAGCGCCCAGAACTCTCCGGGTCGGGAGCGGCGGGGG
>NZ_QOAY01000032.1:18039-23631 GCF_003314775.1 Microbacterium sp. H6
GCCGCCGAACAGATCCTTGAAACTGCGGGACCCGCGTCGGTTGCGACGGAAACGCACTCCGAGGCTGCTGACTTCGATCGCGGTCGCCATCACAGCTCCTTCAGCACGGGTCGCTCGAGCTTGCGGAAGGCCCAGATCCCCAGCGCGAGGATCAGCAGGCTCATCGCGATGCTGATCGTCAGCGTGAACGTGTTCCACTGGTCGGGGAAGAACGGCATCCGGTAGAGCATGAAGATGCCGGCCAGCGGGTTGAAGGCTCCGAGGGTCTGGAAGATCCCCGGCAGATCGGTCACGTTGTAGATGATCGGCGTCGCGTAGAACATCGCCCGCAGGATCAGCGCCGTCGTGCGCTCCAGGTCGACGAAGAGCACGCACAGGGGCGCCACCAGCAGGCCGAGCCCGATGAGGAGGATGGTCTGCAGCACGACGGCCAGGGGAAGCCAGAGGACGCCCCACCCGATCTGCACCGTCCGGTTCGGATCGGCTTCGACCAGAAGGTTCACGACGATGAACAGCACGAGGACCGGCAGCGAGAAGAGGAACTCGATGCCCTTGCTCAGCACGATCCGGTTCACCCAGATCGATCGAGGGATGGCCGTCGAACGCACCAACCGCGAGTCCTTCTTGAAGGCCTTCGTGAAGTCGGAGACCGAACTGTTGAACCACACCCAGGGCAGCAGCGCGCTGATGAGGAAGATGATGTACGGCTCTTCCCCGACGTCCCGCTTGAACACCTGCGTGAAGACGAACCAGTAGATCACGCTCATGACGAGCGGATCGAGCACGGACCACAGGTAGCCGAGGATGCTCGTCGAATAGCGGACCTTCAGGTCTCGGGCCGAGAGCAGCCACAGCGAGTGAAGGTATCGCCGCGGCGTCCCCGGCGCCCCGACAGCAGCGTGACTCACAGTGCCGAGTCTAGGCGAGCTCGTTGTTCCACATCGACAGCGCAGAGCCGATGGCCATGTGCATGTCGAGGTACTGGTACGTGCCGAGACGGCCGCCGAAGTGCACGTCGGTCTCGCCCTTGGTCAACTCGCGGTAGGCCAGCAGGCCGTCACGGTCGGTCGGGGTGTTCACCGGGTAGTACGGCTCATCGTCGCGCTCGGCGAATCGCGAGAACTCCCGCATGATGACCGTCTTGTCCTGCGCGTAGACGTCCTTGCGCTCGGGGTGGAAGTGCTTGAACTCGTGGATGCGCGTGTAGGGCACATCCATGTCCGGGTAGTTCATGACGCTGGTGCCCTGGAAGTCCCCGACGCTGAGCACTTCCTGCTCGAAGTCGAGCGTGCGCCAGCTGAGCGCACCCTCCGCGTAGTCGAAGTAGCGGTCGACCGGCCCGGTGTACACGACCGGCAGCTGACCGACCGTGGCCTTCTTGTTCAGCGGCTGCGAGTCGTCGAAGTAGTCGACGCCCAGCTTGACCTCGATGTTCGGGTGGTCGGCCATCCGCTCGATCCAGGCGGTGTAGCCGTCGGTGGGGAGACCTTCCCAGGTGTCGTTGAAGTAGCGGTTGTCGTAGGTGTAGCGCACGGGCAGACGGCTGATGATGTCGCCGGAGAGCTTGTGCGGATCCGTCTGCCACTGCTTGGCGGTGTAGTCGCGGAAGAACGCCTCGAACAGCGGACGCCCGACGAGAGCGATGCCCTTCTCCTCGAAGTTCGTCGCCGACTTCACGTCGAACTCCCCCGCCTGCTCCCTGACGAGAGCCCGAGCCTGGTCCGGCGTGTACGCCGCCTGGAAGAACTGGTTGATCGTGCCCAGGTTCACCGGCATCGGGAAGACCACGCCCTTGTGCGTGGTGTAGACGCGGTGGACGTAGTTGGTGAAGCTCGTGAATCGGTTGACGTACTCCCACACCGTGGCGTTCGACGTGTGGAAGAGGTGGGCGCCGTAGCGGTGCACCTCGATACCGGTCTGCGGCTCGGCCTCGCTGTAGGCGTTGCCGCCGATGTGGTGACGACGGTCGATGACCGTGACCTTGCGGCCGGCGTTTGCGGCGCGCTCTGCGATGGTGAGGCCGAAGAAGCCCGATCCGACGACGAGGAGATCCATGTTGCTGCTTTCTGCCCGATGAGGCTCCGATGCGCACGAGAACGCGCGCCACACAGGTTCTCCACTCTACCGGGGCTCACCAGGGGAACCCTGTCAGCCACCCGTCGGCGGAAGCACCTCGCCCTCATCCAGCATCGCCTGCAGCATCGGGGCGAGTGTGCGCCCGTACGTGTCGGAGACGTGGTTGTCGTCGATGTACACGGCGACGTTCCCGATCACGCCGAGGCAGATGGAGTCCGGGCACATCCACGGTCGGAAATCGACGGCGGTGATCCCCTCGCGCTCAGCGAGCGCATCCAGGGAGACCCCCTCCTCGAACCCGATCTCCGGAACATCGCACATCTCGTCGGCCTCGTAGACGCAGCCGTACATGTCGAAGTCGAACCGCGGATTGTCACGTACGGCGATCACCTGGATACCGCGGTCGAGCAACAGCGACACGATGTCCTCGATCCCGTCCACCAAGACCTCCGGTGATGCCGGGCTGGCACGTGTGACGACGAGGTAGACCGCCTCGGGCTGCACGCGAAGGGCGTAGTCGATCGCCGCTGATCTCCATTCCTCGCAGGACGCGGCATCAGAGGCGGTCTCCGAGGAAGGAGCCGTGTCGGTGGAGGTGGAGGGTGCGCCGATCGCGATCGAGCATCCGCCCCTGAGCAGAGCGATCAGCTCCCAGTCCTGACCCTCCGCGGAGACCCGCAGCGGCGACATCAGCTGCTGGGCATGCGAGTCTCCCATCACGAGGACCCGCCGAGTCCCCGGTTCGGCGGCTCGCACGGTCTGCGTGCACGAGTCTTCCAGGGCCGGTTCGAGGGCGACGAGGTCGCCGGTGCACTCCTGCCCGAGATAGACCCACTCCGCATCAAGGGCCGTGGGGTCGGGGATCAACGGCAGGTCGATGCCCGCGAGATCGATGGGCGAATCGATCTGGGCCGCGCCCGGGTACCCCTGGGAGGCACTCGCCTGGATCGCGTCGGTGCGCTGCACGATGGCGCCCTGCCACGCGCCGAGCGGTACCGCGACGACCAGCACGGCCGCGACGAGCACCCCGATCCCGAGCTTCTTCGACCCTTTGAGCGCCTTCGCCTCCCGGACAGGCTGCTCGACGAAACGGGAGAGCAGCCTCGCGAGGACGAAGGACAGCCCGATGGTGCCGAGGCCCGCCAGCATCCCCGGTTCGGATCGACCGGAGAAGACCATCCAGATCACCAGAACGGGCCAGTGGACCAGGTAGAGCGCGTAGGCGTCGCGCGACACGTACCGGAGAGGACGCGATGCGAGGAACGCCGTCGGTCCGCCGCGAGCCCCGTCCCGACCGGCGATGATCACGAGCGCTGCGCAGAGGATCGGCCACAGCGCGAGATAGCCGGGGAACCCTCCCTGCACATCGATGACGATGCCGCAGACGGCGATCCCGAGCACACCGATCCAGCCGAGCGTTGCGGCGCCGCGGATCGGACCGCGTAGAGCGGGCAGCGCCAAGGCGACCAGAGAGCCGGCGGCGAACTCCCACAGCCGGGTGCGGGTGTCGAAGTAGGCGAAGTCCTGAGCACTGTTCGTCTCCATGATGGAGAACACCAGGGACACGACGAAGATGGTGCCGAACACGGCGAACAGCGCGGGAACGATCAGGTGGCGACGCGTTCTGAGAACCAGCCACACCCCGGCGAGGAGCAACGGCCACAGCAGGAAGACCTGCCCCTGCACCGACAGGGACCAGAAGTGCTGGAACACGCTCGGGGTCTGCGAAGAACGCGCGTAGTAGTCCACCTCGGAGAAGGCGAGGGTCCAGTTCTCGACGTAGAACAGGCTCGACCATGCCTCGCTCCACACCCGTGGCCACTCGGTCCGCGGGAACGCGAGGAAGGCCACGGCGAGCACCCCCGCGATCGTGACAGCGGCGGCGGGGACCAAGCGCAGGAACCGTCGGATCCAGAACGACCCGAGCTGCAGCGGTCGCCCCTCCTGCATCCTCCGGGCGAACGACCCGGTGAGGAAGAACGCGGAGACCATGAGGAACACGTCGACGCCGCCGGAGACCCGTCCGAGCCACACGTGATAGACGACGACGAGCAGGATCGCCAGGGCGCGGAGGCCGTCGATGTCGGCGCGGTGCGAGGGCACTCCCCCCGAGGCGTGAGGAGCACCCGGGGACGGCGCGAGGAACGTCTGTTTCATAGCGGAGCGGCCATGCCGGCGAACGGGCGCCGCGGTCTGTTCGGGGAGACCGTAGCCGCACCCAGCCTAACGTCGCGACGACGGAGAGTGGTCGCGACGTCCTCAATGATCGGTCGGCGGTGTCTCCGAGGCGAGGTGGCGGGCGCTGCTCGCTCGCAGCAGCACGGTCGTGCGATAGGTCGCGACGAGCACGGCGGATGCCGCGATCACACCGACGATCCCGATGAGACCCCACAGCAGCACGGCAGGAATCATGAGCGGGAGGCTGATGACGGCGGCGACGACCGATGACTTCGCGAGCTCTCTCTCCTTGTGGAGGGCGACGAGCCCGGCGAGACCCACGATCTGCGCGACGCACTCCCCCGCGAAGCCGATCCCCGCGATGAGCGCGATCTCGAACGGGATGACGGCCTTCCCCACCGTCAAGGGGATGGAGATCGGGGTTGCCAGGAACGCGAAGCATGCGCCGCCGAACAGCCCCACGGCCAGGCCCACCCACAGCGAGCCCCTTGCGCGCAGACGGGTCTGCTCCGGTCCTGCTTCCGGCACCCACCCCTGCACGGCCTGGAGGATGGGGGCGAGCACGAGCACGCCGTACCGGTACAGCTTGTCGACGGCGGCGAAGATGGGCAGGACGGGCTTCATGTAGACGTCGACGAGGAGCACCGGGAGCATGGTCGAGAGGTTGCCGAAGAGCACCGTCGCGAGCCCGGGGATCTGTGCGCGCATCGTCGATCCGAGCTCCTTCACCCTCGTGCGGTGGAGGCGCACTCCGTCGCGCTTGCGCAGTGCGAAGAGAAGACCGCCGACGACGCCTGCGACGGTCGCGAACGCGACGCAGTAGAGGTAGGAGGTCAACGTCGGCGCGATCACCACGGCGACCAGCGCGGCGACCTGTCCCAGGACGGCAGGCAGCGCGTCGAACACGAGCATCGCCACGGGCCTGTTGGTCCCGATGAAGTACCACGCGGCCCCGATTCCGGGGATGGCATAGGCGATCGTGGCGAGCACGGCCGCGAGCGGATCCGCGCCGAGCACGATGCCCAGGATCACGGCGAGCGGACCGACGATGAGGAACAGGAGCACTCGGGCGACGACCGAATCGGCGAGGAACTGCCGTCGGCTGCTCGCGGGGAGCGCGGAAACGGTGCTGGGGCCCGTCGCACCCCACCCGAACGCGACGAAGATCGATGCGAACTGGCCGATGATCTGGAGCACGAACAGACGCGCCCACTCGTCGGTGCCGATCGTGCTGATCAGCAGCGGGATCGAGACGATGCCCACCACCGTGGACGCGACGATCGAGACCGAGAACAGCGCGCTCCGGCGCAGCAGGTCGTGTCGAAGCAGCGCTCCCAG
>NZ_QOAY01000032.1:23664-24474 GCF_003314775.1 Microbacterium sp. H6
CTCACGCTCGCCGACCGAGCCGACCGAGCACGTCGGGCCGGATGCGACCGAGCGTGCCGCGCCTGCCATCACGCCAGCCGGCACGGACGGCGCGCAGCTGCGCGACCCGGTCCGGGGCGAGGACGCTCCCCCACAGCACCATCTCCGCCATCTTGCGATTGCGACGCCTCATCCACCCCCGGTGGTCCGCGCCGTACTGCCGCGACAGCCACACGCTGTTGCGCACCATGTAGTAGGTCCGCCACGGAGCGTGGTACAGCACGTGCCGCTGCTTTCCGAGGATGACCAGCGGCCGTCCGAACACCGAGAGCGGCACAGCCTCCCCCAGAGCGTGCTCCATCGCGAGTCCCTCATCGACGAGGAACCGGTAACCGGCCTCGCGTGCGCGCACGGTGAACTCGGAGTCGACCGCGTCGATGAACAGGTCCGTGCGGAACTCGCCGATCGCCTCGAACGCACCGACCGGGAGCAGTTGCCCGGATTGGATCGGATCGAACGGGCCACCGGTCGGGTCGTTCAGCACCGGCGCTCCTCCGACGACGCCAGGCACGGCGGCCGCGACGTTCACGCCCTGCGCCTCTGCTGCGTCGATGCGGGTCAACAGACGCTCGACATGCCCGTCGGCCAGAGCGGAGTCCTGGTCGAGCGTGAGGATGTGCGTCGCCCCGATCTCGCGCGCCCGGCTGATCGCCGTGTTCAAAGCGGTCGCGATACCGCGGTTCTCCTCGGCGGAGATGACCTCGGTCCGCTCCGGGAACGTGATGGTGTCGACGGATCGGGAGCCGTCATCGACGACCACGACGGAATCGA
>NZ_QOAY01000032.1:24506-25303 GCF_003314775.1 Microbacterium sp. H6
CGCAGGATCGACTCGATCGTGCTCGGCAGACTCTCGGGTGCACGGAACACCGGGATCACGGCGACTATGCGATGCGGCATCAAGTGCTCCTGTAGGGGTGGCGGGTGAACCGGACCAGCGGAGACATCCGCCGGCAACGGGCCAGACGATCCTACCGAGGTCGGCTGGACGGCTCGCCCAGCGGGGGCCTCATCCCTCTGTCGAGTCCGGGTCCTCATCCATCGGACAGGATCTTCCCGATCGTCGCCGAGATCTCGGGAGCGAGCATCCGCACGTATTCCAGGTTCAGGTGATCGGCGTCGTAGTAGACGGGGACACCGCCGATCACGGCATAGCATCGCTCCGCATCGCAGAAGCGATCCGTCAGATCCAGCACCGTGATCGAGTCCGAGCGCTCAGCGGCGCCGGCCATCAGGACGGGGTCTGCCGGCTGCGCGTCCGCCCGGGGACGCGCGCAGGCCACAGGGTCCGTGGAGTTCAGCAGCACGCAGTCCACGCCGCGCACCTCCCCGTTGTACGGCGGATCCGCGATCGCCAGGACGTCGATCCCCTCGTCGGCCCACGCCGTCCAATAGTCGATCAGGCCCGCACTCATCTGCTCGAAAGCGGACGCTCCGCTGCCGTCGTCCACCAGATCCTGTCGTGCCGCCATCGCGGTGACCACCAGATCAGGCTTCGCCGTGCGGATCGTCGCGGCGAGGTCGTCCGACCAGGTGTTGCATCGATCGGCTTCCGCCTGCCCCCACGGACCGCGGAACCCGAGGAAGTCGACATCGGCCACCGGACACCCGCCGAGA
>NZ_QOAY01000032.1:25329-38372 GCF_003314775.1 Microbacterium sp. H6
TCGTCGTGACGATCCAGTTGTTCTCCCTGGCGATGTCGAAGATGGCCCCCTGCCACTGCTGTGCGTGCGAGTCGCCGACCAGCCAGACCTGCTTCGGGTCGGAAGCGCCTCCCGAGAAGTCGCACTCCAACGTCGTCTGCTTCTCTCCGTATGTGAGGATCGGCAGGAACGTCCCACATTCCGGCGGCGTGAAGAAGTACTCGTTCTTCGAGGTCATCACCGAGTACTCCGCCGGACCGAACGCGTCAGCGCAGTCCGCCCCAGGGGCCATCGCCAGCGGACCCTCGCACGACGATGCGACGACCTCGACCGGAGGTCGGTCGGCATCCACGCGCGTCTGGTACCAGGCGAGCACGCCGGCGACGAGGGCGCCGATCACGACCATGCCGACCAGCATGAGACCGACTGCTCTGCGGGTCGACGTGCGCCAGTAGCGCCACTTCTGCCCCCTGTCCTCGACGAAGGTCTTCGTGAGGGCCGCGAGGACGATCGAGATCGCGAGGACGCCCACTTTGGAGAGCGTGCTGGCTTCCGCGCCGATCACGAACGGAGCGGCGACGATCAGCGGCCAGTGCCAGAGGTAGAGCGAGTACGAGATCCCTCCGACCCACTGGACGGGTGGCAACGCCGTCACTCTCGCGTGCCAGAGCCGCGAGTACGACGTGCCCGCGACGATGACGGCAGCGGTGCCCAGCACGGGAACCAGGGCCGCGTACCCGGGGAAGGACGTCGTGTAATCGTACGCGAACGCCGAGAAGGCGATCAGCACGAAGCCGAGGATGCTCACGATCTGGGCGACGATACGCGGGAGCCGCAGTCGTGCACCGAGCAGCGCGACGGCGCCGCCGACCGCGAACTCCCAGCCCCGGGTGAAGGTCGCGAAGTATGCCTGGGACGGGGCGAGGATCGTGTAAACGATGCTCGCGCCCAGCGAAAGCACGCCGACAGTCGCGACGACGAGCAGCAGCGCTCTCGAGGCGCTCCGCTCGCCACCCCCTGGCCGAGAAGACCTTCGGCCGAGGCGCGCCGAGGCGGCCAGGGCCGCGAGCAGCAGCAGGGGCCACACGATGTAGAACTGCTCCTCGACCGAGAGCGACCAATAATGCTGCACCATGCTCGCCGCGTCGTTGAGTGCCGAGTAGTTCACCGACATCGCCGCGAGATACCAGTTCTCGACGTAACCGGCGCTCGCGGCGATCTCCCAGGCGTTGCGCGCCCACCGAGGATAGGGGAGGAACGCGATCAGCAGCACGAGGGAGACGGCGAGCACGACGAACGCCGCCGGGAGCAGGCGGCGGATGCGGCGAGCATAGAAGGCGCCGAGCCGCACCCCGCCGGTCCGTGTCATCTCCCCCACGAGGTGCCCGGTGATGAGGAACCCCGAGATCACGAAGAAGACATCGACGCCGACATAGCCGCCGGTGATGCGCGTCGGCCAGAGGTGGTTCAGGACGACGAGCCCGATGGCGACTGCAC
This sequence comes from Microbacterium sp. H6, assembly GCF_003314775.1. Lineage (NCBI taxonomy): Bacteria > Bacillati > Actinomycetota > Actinomycetes > Micrococcales > Microbacteriaceae > Microbacterium > Microbacterium sp. H6. The sequence continues at coordinate 26,806 of NZ_QOAY01000032.1, forward strand.
GCAGAGCCTGGATGTCGGTGCGGAACACACGCTCACGAGGGGCGGCCGACGGCGGTGCCGCCGTGGGCAGCGGAGCGCTCACGAACCGAGATACTCCTGCAGCAGATCGTCGCCCGTGCGAGGGTCGAAGCCGGCCGCACGCACACGCGTCAGATCGAGTTCGCTGTTGCGCGGCCGAGGAGCGATCGGACCGGATGCCGAAGCGAAGTACTGCTCCGTGGAGACACCCGTGACGCGGGACGGGTCGTGGCCCGTCAGCTGGTACACACGCCGCGCGACGTCCGCCCAGGTCACCGCGTCGCCTGCCGACGTCAGGTTGTACACGCCGGGCGCGGGGCGCACGGCGAGCAGGTGGCGGATCAGCTCGGCGATCTGCGAGGCGAAGGTCAGCCGACCGTGCTGGTCGTCGACGACGGTCGGATCGATGCCCTTCTCGGCGAGCGAGGCCATCGTCCTCACGAAGTTGTTGCCTGCACCGATCACCCAGGATGTCCGGATGATGTAGTGCAGCGGAGCCGTGGCCACGGCGATGTCACCCGCTGCCTTCGACTGTCCGTAGACGCCGAGCGGGCAGACGGCATCGTCTTCACGGTACGGGCGCTCCCCCCACCCGTCGAAGACGTAGTCGCTGGAGACATGCACGAGCGTGATGCCGTACTCCGCGGCGATGCGAGCCAACGCCGCGGGTCCCGCGGCGTTGACCGCCCACGCGTCCCGGCGTCCTTCCGTGGTCTCGGCGCGGTCGACCGCGGTGTACGCGGCGGCGTTGATGATGGTGTCGTAGTCGCGCCACCGGCGCGCTGATCCCAGGTCGGCCGCGCCGAGGTCGATCTCGGCGCGCGTCGTCCACTCGACGTTCTCCACACCGTCGAACTCCTCGCGCAGCGCCGAGCCGAGCTGACCGGATGCGCCGATCACGAGCGTGCGACGCGGAGCGATGGGCGACACGTCCGCCAGGCGGGGGTGTGCGAGGTCCTTCTCCGAGACCTCGGCCTCCGAGAGCGGGATCGGCCACGCGATCGCGGCGGTCTCGTCGGCGAGATTGAGGAAGGAGTATGACGCGTCGGGCGACCAGTGATCGTTCACCAGGTAGGTGTACGCCGTGTCGGGCTCGAGTGTCTGGTACGAGTTCCCGACGCCGCGCGGAACGAAGATCGCCCTGGACGGGTCGAGCTCGGCCGTGAAGACCGCACCGAAAGTCGGCCCCTCGCGCAGGTCGACCCACGCGCCGAAGATCCGCCCCGTGGCGACCGAGACCCACTTGTCCCACGGCTCGGCGTGGATGCCCCGCGTGGTGCCGACGGCGTCGTTGAAGGACACGTTGTTCTGCACCGGCCCGAAATCGGGCAGGCCGAGCGCTGTCATCTTCTCGCGCTGCCAGTTCTCCTTGAACCACCCGCGCGAATCACCGTGCACTGGCAGGTCGAAGATCACCAGCCCGGGGATCCCGGTCTCCGCCCGGCCGAGCTTCTTGCCGAACTCGATGTCGCTCACGACGCCTACTGTCCCTTCGTCGCGTAGAAGGCCTCGGTGGAGTCCTTCGACGGCGCCCACCATGCCTCGTTGTCGCGGTACCACTGGATGGTCGCCGCGAGACCGGATTCGAAGTCGGCGTACTCCGGAGACCAGCCCAGCTCTGTGCGGAGCTTCGTCGAGTCGATCGCGTACCGCAGGTCGTGGCCGGCACGGTCGGTGACGTGGTCGTAGGCGTCGCGCGGCTGACCCATCTCCTCGAGGATCAGCTCGACGACCTCCTTGTTGTTGCGCTCGCCGTCGGCCCCGATGAGGTACGTCTCGCCGATCCGCCCCTTCTCGAGGATGGTGAGCACCGCAGACGAATGGTCGTTCGCGTGGATCCAGTCGCGCACGTTCTCGCCGGCGCCGTAGAGCTTCGGACGGATGCCGCGGATCACGTTCGTGATCTGTCGCGGGATGAACTTCTCGACGTGCTGGTACGGGCCGTAGTTGTTCGAGCAGTTCGAGATCGTCGCCTGGACGCCGAAGGAGCGGACCCACGCCCGGACCAGCAGGTCGCTGCCGGCCTTCGTCGATGAATACGGCGACGACGGGTTGTACGGCGTCTGCTCCGTGAAGCGCTCCGGATCGTCGAGCTCGAGGTCTCCGTACACCTCGTCGGTCGAGATGTGGTGGAAGCGCTTCTCGTGCCGGCGCGCGGCTTCGAGGAGCGTGTACGTGCCGATGATGTTGGTGTCCAGGAAGGGACGAGGGCTGTGCAGCGAGTTGTCGTTGTGGGACTCTGCGGCGTAGTGCACCACGGCATCGGCTTGGGCGGTGAGCGTGTCCACCAGCTCGGCGTCGGTGATGTCGCCGTGCACGAAACGGACACGGTCATCGGGCAGACCCTCGAGCGAGGCCCGGTTGCCCGCGTAGGTGAGGGCGTCGAGCACCGTGACCGTGTGGTCGGTGTTCTCGACGGCGTAGTGCACGAAGTTGGAGCCGATGAAACCGGCGCCGCCGGTGACGAGGATGTTCGACATCAACGACCTCTTTCCAGGGTCTCGAGGAGGTAAGTGCCGTAACCGGACTTGACGAGCTTCTCTGCGCGCTCGCGGAGTTCGTCATCGTCGAGGAAGCCCTGACGCCATGCGACCTCCTCCGGCACACCGATGCGGAGCCCGGTGCGACGCTCCATGGTGCGCACGTAGTCGCCGGCGTCGGACATCTGGTCGAACGTGCCGGTGTCCAACCATGCGGTGCCGCGGGGCAGGACCTCGACCTGGAGCGCGCCGCGCTCGAGGTAGGCACGGTTGACGTCGGTGATCTCGTACTCCCCGCGTGGGCTGGGTTCGAGCGAGCGGGCGATCTCGACGACGTCGTTGTCGTAGAAATAGAGGCCGGGTACGGCGTAGTTGCTCTTCGGCTGCGCCGGCTTCTCCTCCAGGGAGACCGCACGACCGTCGGCGTCGAACTCCACGACGCCGTAGGCGTTCGGCTCCGCCACCCAGTACGCGAACACCGCGCCGCCCTCGACATCGGTGTACCGCTTGAGCTGCGTGCCGAGACCAGGACCGTAGAGGAGATTGTCTCCGAGGACCAGCGCGACCTTGTCATCGCCGATGAAGTCGGCACCGATCACGAAAGCCTGGGCCAGCCCGTCCGGAGAGGGCTGCTGCGCGAATGTCAGGTTGACGCCGAACTGCGAGCCGTCCCCGAGGAGACGCTCGAACTGCTCCGCATCGTGCGGTGTCGTGATGATCAGGATGTCCTTGATACCCGCGAGCATCAGAGTGGACAGCGGGTAGTAGACCATCGGCTTGTCGTACACCGGGATCAGCTGCTTCGAGATTCCGATCGTGATCGGGTGCAGTCGAGTTCCGGAGCCGCCAGCGAGAATAATGCCTTTCACCCCCATATCGTGCCACATCCCGGCGGGGAGCGCGGTGGGAGGATTCGCTTGCGCCACTTCAATCACAGTGGCATCATCTGTATCTTTCCGTCACACTAGGCAAGTGACCAGCTCAGTTTCCCCACGCCTGCGCGCCCTCATCGCGAGTACAGCCGCAGTCGTCTTTGCTGCCTCCCTGCTTCTCGCGAGCCCTGCGACCGCTGCCGGAGGGGGTGATCCCGCCGCCGGCGCCGCGGCATCCGCACCCGAAGCGACCGACATCGTCAAGACCGCGGACCTGTCCCTGTTCCGCCCGGGGAACATCATCGCCGACGCGGTGTTCTTCAACGCCGTGACGATGAATGCCGGGCAGATCGACTCATTCCTGCGGAGCAAGGTCTCCAGCTGCCGCGCGGGCTACGTCTGCCTCAAGGACTACCGGCAGAACACCCCGACCCGTCCCGCCGACGCCTACTGCAACGGCTACGCCGGTGCCGGCAACGAATCGGCGGCGACCATCATCGACAAGGTCTCCAAGTCGTGCGGCATCAACCCGCAGGTGCTCATCGTGATGCTGCAGAAGGAGCAGGGGCTGGTCACCGACAGCTACCCACCGGCGGGCCGCTTCAACATCGCGATGGGTCAGGGCTGCCCCGACACCGCAGGATGTGACCCCGCGTACTCCGGGTTCTTCTACCAGGTCTACGGCGCGGCCAGGCAGATGAAGATCTATGCCGAGGGCCGCTGGTTCACCTACTACGCTCCCGGCCGCACGTGGAACATCCTGTACCACCCGGAGCCCAAGCGGAACTGCGGTTCCGCACCGGTGTACATCGAGAACACCGCGACGGCAGCGCTGTACTACTACACGCCGTACCAGCCGAACCGCGCCGCGCTCAACGCCGGCTACGGAGAGGGAGACGGATGCTCTGCCTACGGCAACCGGAACTTCTACCAGTACTTCACCGACTGGTTCGGCAGCACGCAGCGCGTCACCTCCGTGATCGTGCGCGGCGACGGCCCCGAGGTGTATCTGCTGTCCGGCGGATACCGCTTCCACATCAAGACGGCTGAGGACCTGCGAGCGTTCTCCGCGAAGCTCGGTGCCGTGAGCCAGGTACCGGCCTCCTACCTCAAGACCATCCCCCTGGGTTCGCAGATCTCCCGCTACGTGCACGACGCCCGTGAGGGGATCCTCTATCTGATCGATCCCGACGGCACCCGCCACCGGTTCGGCAGCGAGAAGCAGATCCTCGATTTCGGCTACGCCTTCAATTCCTACGTGAATCTCGCGCCCGCGATCATCGACGCGTTCCCCCGCGGCGAGGATGTCGGGAGCCTCTTCCACGTCGGCGTCGACACCCAGATCTACTCGCTCGACAACGGACAGAAGAGATATGTCCCCAGCGTCGAGACCTGGCGATACCTCTCCGGGGGCAAGCTCGGCTACGTGGCCTCGATGGATCCGAGCGCGGCGGCGAAGTTCCCGCAGGGGCGCGTTGTCCTCATGCCGCGGTCGATGGTGCGCGAGGTCGACAAGCCGGCCGTGTACCTCGCGACAGCGGGCACGACGCTCATCCACACCCCCAGCCTCGAACTCGGCGCGGCGTTCGGCACGTCGACCGCGGTCACCGTGCTCCCGTCCGGGGCGCTCACCGGTTACGCCCCCGCGGCCACGACGCTGTCTCCGTTCGTCACGTGCGACGCGGCGCCGTATGTCATCTCGAGCGCCGGCCTGCAGCGGATCTCCGGCAACATCCCGGCGACACGATTCACCACCACGGCCCTCACGGCCGCGGACTGCGCCGCGTTCACCCCGAACAACACGCCGACCGCCCAGCCGTTCTTCATCCGCACCGACGAACGGGGCGAGGTGTACCGTCTGCTCGACGGCCAGCTGCAGTACGTCTCGTCGTACTCGGACCTGGTCACCCTCTCGGGAGGCACCATCCGCCTGGTCGGGTGGAAGGACGCCACCGTGGGCGTGCTCGGCGTCACCAAGCCGATGATCCCCTCGGGAACCGTCGTGCAGTTCGCCGGCGACGGCAGGGTCTTCCGGTGGAACGGCTCGCAGCTCTCGCACATCACGACCTACGAGGCCCTGCTGAGGATCGGCGGCGGAAAGGCGCCGACGATCGCGACCATCCCCGCCAGACTCGCGCCGGTGATGCCTGTCGGCGCTCCGACCGCCTAGGGTCGCCGTCAGGGTCGGCTTGGTAGGCTCAGACATCATGCCAGAAACCACGCTGATCATCGTCCCCGCCTGGAACGAAGCGCAGAACATCCCGACGACGGTCCGCGAGATCACCGCTGCATGCCCCACGTACGACGTGCTGGTCATCGATGACGGGTCCACCGACGCGACGGGCGCGGTCGCCGATGCCGCGGGTGCACGCGTGGTGCGGCTGCCGTTCAACCTGGGCGTCGGCGGCGCGATGCGTGCGGGGTTCCTGTACGCCGCGCGTCACGGCTACAGCCGCGTCATCCAGGTCGATGCCGACGGCCAGCACAACCCGCAGGACATCGATCGCGTGCTCGCAGGGCTCGAGCACGCCGACATCTCCATCGGCGCGCGATTCGCCGAGGTCGGCGACTACGTCGCCCGGGGTCCTCGCCGGTGGGCGATGCGCGTGCTCGCACGGACGGTGTCCCGCGTCTCCGGCGCCACGCTGACCGACGTGACGAGCGGCTTCCGCGCAGCCAACCGCCGGGCGATCGCCCAGTACATCACCTACTACCCCGCGGAGTACCTCGGCGACACGCTCGACTCCCTCGTCGCAGCAGTGCACGCAGGGCTGACGGTCACCCAGGTTCCGGTCGCGATGCGTCCGCGCCTGCACGGAAAGCCCAGCCAGGGGCCGCTCTCGGCATCCGTCTACCTGCTGCGATCGGTCTTCGCCCTGACCTTGGCCATCGTCCGACGTCCGATCCGACGCTCCTCCGCCCCGTCCCCCGTCGTGTCAGCGTAGGAAGGCACCCCATGGTTGTTCTCGGCGCACTCGTGCTGTCCATCGCTCTGCTGTCGTTCATCCTCTGGATGCTGTTGACACGGCGCCTCCGCGAGAAGTACGCGGTGCTGTGGCTCCTGATCGGCGTCGCCGCCCTCGTCGCATCGGTGTTCCCGCAGTTGCTCTTCTGGCTCACGGGGGTGCTCGGAGTCGAGCTGCCTGCGAACCTCTTCTTCCTGCTCGCCATCCTGCTCCTGCTCGGTGTCGCCCTCCATCTCTCGTGGGAGCTGTCGACATCGGAGGAGGAGATCAGAGTCCTCGCCGAGGAGGCGGGTCTCGCCGAGACGCACATCATCGAGGTCCAGCATCGGTTGAGCGCGCTCGAAGCTCGACTGGAGGAGCTCGACGGCGGTCCGCGAAGCTGACCGTCAGCGCCTCACTGCGCCGCTGGGCCTGACCGCGGCCAGGAACAGGCGTCGAGCCCGAGCGAGGTCTCCACCTGCGAGCGCAGCGACCATCTCGCTCGCGGCGTTGAGTCGGGAGATGCACCGTCGCCGACCGATCCTGGCCGCCCGCGCCCAGCCGTTGGCCTTCATCCGCGCGGCGTACTCGTCGAAGAACGCGGCTTCCTGCTCGAAGCGGCTGCCCGACGCGGCCGTGACCGACGACACGGAGCTCATGTGCCTGCGATAGTCGAAGACCACGTCGTCGGTCACCAGCATCGACCCGCCGTCCAGTGCGATGTCCAGGAGAAGCCCGAGATCGAGCGCGACCGCCCAGTGATCATCGAAACCGTGGGCGCGCGCCACCTCGCTCTTCCAGACGATCGACGGAAAGTACGCCCAGTCCGCTCGGATCAGGCTCTCCGCCATGTGCCGAGCGTCGAGGATCCGGCCGCCCTCCCCCACCCGCGGCCGTACCCAGCGCTTCACGCGATCCGCAAGGGGCAGAACGTGTCGGCCCGACTCATCGATGACGCTCACTCCCGGCTGGAACACGTCCACCCCGGGATTGTCGGCGATGAGCCGTGACATCACGCCGATGTAGTCCGGATGCATCCGGTCGTCATCCCCCATCATCACGAAGTAGGGCGCTTCGACCAGATCGAGACAGCGGTTGAAGTTCTTCGCCAACCCGAGGTTCTGCTCGTTCCTGACGTACACCACTCGCGGGTCGCCGAGCGCTTCGAGACGCTCTCGGATCGGATCACCGGGGTACGCGTCGTCGACACAGACGAGCCGCCAGGAGTCGCTCGTCTGCTCGAGGACCGACCGGATCGCCTCCCACGCCGAATCCGGGTGACTGTAGTAGGGCAGCATGACGTCGATCGTCACACGGCCGGGCTCAGTCATCGATCTTCCCGGTGCGGCCGGCCCTGGCATCTCGCCAACCGGCCAAGGCATCCCCCACCGGCACCCGTCCTGTCCTGCGCCATCCGACGATGAGCTCCTCCGCCGCCCGACGACCGAGCGCGAGCGAGCTGCGCACCCTGCCGAGCCCGGCCTTGCGCGCGAACAGCGCCATGTTCCGGACCCCGAGTCGCAGCGGATGGGCTCCGGGCTCCTGCGCGGCGCGCACATCGAGCACCACGGTCCGCCAGCCGTGCCTTCTGAGCGCCCACCCCGTATCGACATCCTCGAAGTACAGGAAGTACATCTCCTCCATGCCGCCGATCTCGCGGAGCGCACGGGTGCGGTACATCACGACCGCACCGTCGACCCAGTCGACATCGCGGGATCCGGAGGCGGGGGCGGTCACATGGTGATAGGCACGCCCGCCCTTGGTGAGGACTCCACCCGCGGAGAACACGACATCGGGCCTGGACACCCAGTACAGGGTCGGCGCGACCGCGCCCACGTCCGGAAGACGATCGAAGGCATCGAGCAGGCGCGCGCTGAGGTCCTCCTCGAACCAGGCATCATGCGTCAGCACGAGCAGATTCTCGATCCCTCGCTGCTCACACACGTCGAGAGCCAGGTTGACGGCTGCCCCGTACCCGGGGTTGTCACCCCGTCGGATCATCACAGGTGGTCTCCCGTTCACATCCGTCAGCACGTCATCAGGCAGATCGCCGCCGTTGTCCACGATGATGACCTGAGCGCACGGCGCCTCCTGAGAGTCCAAGCGCGCGAGCACGTCCCTGACCAGGTCTGGGCGTCGATATCCGATGACCAGCGCGGCATAGTCGCTCATTGGCGTGATTCCTCCTTCAGTCGCCTGAAGGCAACGACGCCTAGGCTAGCTAACATGTCCAGACCGTCCGATCCGCCCGCTCGCCCATCCCTGGTCAGCGTCTCGAAGTACCTGCCCTTCGAGGGTATCCGTCATGCGGGAGGCCAATACGCACTGCAGCACTATCGAGCGCTCCGCGACATGTTCACGATCCACGTCGTCGCCCCATCGACACGCCTGAACCGCGATGCGTCCGCGACCGAGCCCGACCTGGACTACCGGCTGCTGCAGAGCAGGAGCCTCCTGTCGACGGACGCCGGCAAGCCCCTCGCCGATCTTCAGTCCGTCGTCACGGGAAGCAGCGCGCACCCGTGGTTCCGCCGTGCGCTGGCGAACGACGCGCCTTCGCGTGTGGTCCTGTCCGCAGCAGACATCGTCGAGTACCAGTGGTCGGAGATGTCGAGCCTCACCCGCACCGTGCGCCGTCTGGCTCCCGGAGCGAAGACCGTCATCATCGCTCACGATGTCATCACGCAGCGCTGGGACCGCGCAGCCGAGCAGGCGACGAACCCGCTGAAGAAGATGGCGTTCTCGGCCGCCGCTCGGGCGAGCAGGCGCCGTGAGCGTCGCTCGTTCGACGACGTGGATGCCGTGATCACGTTCAGCGAGAAGGACGCCGCCCTGGTCCGCGAGCTCTCGCCCTCGTCCGCGCCGGTGGTGGTCCATCCCGGTTTCCCCGTGCCTCCCGCTCGTCAGCGGGGTCGCCGGAACACGACGGTCGTCTTCACCGGCGCGATGAACAGGCCGGACAACGACGAAGCTGCGCGCTGGTTCCTGTCCGCCGTCTGGCCGCGTGTATCCGAGACGCTACCCGATGCCCGCTTCCGGATCGTCGGGGCGAATCCGAGCGCGGCACTTCGCGCGGCAGCGTCCCGCTCCGATGGAGTCGAGGTGACCGGAGCCGTCGATTCCTTCGACGACGTGTATTCCGATGCCGATGTCTGCGTCGTGCCGCTGCTCAACGGCGCCGGAGTGAAGTTCAAGACGATCGACGCGATGATGTGGGGCATCCCGGCTGTGACGACTTCCGTCGGTGCGGAGGGAATCGAGGGGGCAGACCTCCTCCACGCGGTCGTCGACGATCCCGACGCCTTCGCAGACGCCGTGATCAGTGCGCTGCGGGGAGCCGGCGAGGACACGGCGATCGCGGCCAGGGCCTGGGCCGTGTCCGTGTACGGTCTCGACGCGTTCCGCGACAGGCTCAGAGGTGTCTACGCCGCGCTTCTGGACGCTCAGCCGCAGGGGGACGTCAGTCGCAGCCGGTGATCTGGTAGAGGACGGCGTCACCTTCGGCGTCGATCTCGGTGACCAGATCGGATCGCCCGAGTCGCTCGAGACCACGATAACGATGCTCGTCGCCGTGGATCTCCTGCGAGCCGAAGTCGAGCACATAGTCGACCCCTGACCGCTCGACCGCGTCGCAGACCTGCGCTTCCGATCCGCGCCGGGAGAGCTCGTCCATGATCTCCTGCTCGTCGGGGCTCATCCCCATCAGGATGTGCGGCATGACGACCTCGCGGTCGGCATAGGCGTAAGCCATCCCGGTCCCTGTCCACGGGGAGCCGATGATGAGCGCGTCGTCGGGCACCTCATCGGGAAGCCGCTCCAGCAGAGCGCGCTCATCCGTCGAGATGAGAGGCGATGTCTCGGTGTATCGGTATGCCACGGCAGCGGCGGTCATCGCCTGCGCCATCGCCAGCGCCTGGCCGGCGAGGAGCACCACGGCCCCCACGGACATCCCGACGACGACGGACCGCCGCACAGACGGGGCTCCCACTTTCAGACGCACCCAGGCCAGCACCCATGCAGCCCCGACCGCCGCGAGCGGTACCGCCATGATGGGCAGAAGCGCCGCCAGGCGCGGAGCGTTGTTGTACCAGGCCGCCGTCATGAGGTCGCGCAACGGCTGGAACGGCATCGCGCTGGCGACCACGAAGAGCACGGTGACGGCGAGCATGAGGGCGAGGGCGACGACGTCCGCGCGTTGCCGACGCTTCGCGACGACGACCACGCCGACGACGAACAGCACCGCCATCAGCAGAGGGATCAGCTGGTAGCGCGGGGAGAGGGTGAGTGCCTGACCGAGCGCCTGGCTGATGGTCTGCTCTGTCGGCCAGCCGCGCGCTTCGAGCGGCGGACGCAGCACACGCCACGCGATGAAGCTCACGAGAGCGAGCACGCCGAACCCGATCGAGGTGATGATCACCCGGCGACGCTCCGGACGGGTGCGGAGGAATCCGATGAAGGCGAGGGAGACCGCGATCATGGAGAGGATGATCAGCGCGACGAGCGCCCCAGGGTGCGCGACGGCGATACCGGGGATCAGTCCGAGCACGAGCAGGACGAGTACGGCGTCCGGAATCCGATCATCATCGCCGTGGAGCCGCACGAGCTGGATGACGGCAGCGAGCGCCGCCGGCACGAGACTCACGCCGAGCAGGTAGGGATAGAGCACACCGTAATCGAGCATCAGCAGCGGGAACGCCGGGAGGAGCCCGCTCAGCAGGACTGCGCCGACGACGATCGTCAGTCGCCTCCCGAAGAGCACCACCGTGAGGAGCGCGACCGTGGCGGGCCACACCACGGCGGCGGTCGCGATCGTCACCGCGTTCGTGGCGACCATGATGGTCGTGCCGGTGAGCTGGACGACGAGCGCGACGATCGAGTGCCAGGCTGCCGGATAGAACGCCGACGCTCCTGGTGCACTCGTCATGCCGCCCACGCTCATCGGAGAGGCGTTCTCAGTGTCGAGGATGTACCGGACGGCATTCAGGTGGAAGACGTTGTCGAACGTCTGGGAGATGTTCTCCGGTGCGCCCACCACGAGCGCGATCTGAAGTCCGAACAGGATCGCCGCGACCACGAACGACGCCGCGATCATGGCCGTGCGGCGCGAGACCTTGCCCACCGACCCACGGGCGCGGGTGAATCGGGCGACGAGGTACGCGACGATCGCCAGGCCGAGTGCGGTGACGAGCACCGGGAGCACCGACCACGGGATACCGAGCAGGCCTGACCCCAGCGACGCGAGCACGATGACG
>NZ_QOAY01000032.1:38402-43460 GCF_003314775.1 Microbacterium sp. H6
CCGACGCCGGAGCGGCGACGCCCCACGCCCAGAGCCCTCGCAGCGAGAGAGCCCTGGCGACGAGGTATCCGGGGAGGAAGAGAAGGGCTACCGAGATGAGGATGACAGGCGCCGCCCCCAGCCAGCTCACGCGTCTTCCGCCTCGGGATACCGCACCTTGGGGTTGAAGGTGATCCCCTGCAGCCACTTGCCGAGGAGGCGAGCGCGAAGGTCGAGGGAGACCTTTCCGCGGTGCAGGCTGACGAACAGCCGGGCGCCGAACTCGAGGAAATGCAGGAGTCCGCGGTGGTGCAGCTGCCACGACGCTTCGTTGCGCACGCCGTAGGCGAACTTCCACAGGCTCTTCCGGTCGACCATCGCGAAGTTCACGCCGCGGTTGTCGCCCATGTCATGGATCACCGAGCTGTCGAGCACCTGCACTCCGGGGCAGCGGGCGGTCAGACGCAACGTGTACTCACGGTCGTCGAACCAGATGAAGTACTCCGCGTAAGGGAAGCCGTATTCGGCGATCGCCCACCGCGGGATCAGCACGGAGACGAACGAGCACGCGGTGACCATCACGTTCTGCTGGCCCTTGACCAGGAGCCGTCCCCAGTCCCACGTCGGAACGGGATTGTTCATCTCGCAGATGCTGCCGTCCGTGAACTCCACGACCGAGCAGGCGAACGGCACGTCGGGGCCGAGCTCCGACACGGCACCATCGAATCCTGCGATCAATGCGGCGAGCGCATCCGGCTTCGGGTAGCAGTCGTCGTCCATGATCCAGACGTGATCGGCACCGGAAGCGTACCCCCGGCGCATACCCTCGGTGAATCCTCCGGCTCCTCCCGAGTTGGTCGCCATGGTGACGACCTCGACGGGCACCGGGAGCTCGAGGCCCGCCAGGTACTCAGCGGTGCCGTCGGTCGAGGCGTTGTCGATCACGAACAGCGTCTCCACCGGGTGCGTCTGCGCGGCGATGGAGGCGAGGACCGTCTTGAGCTTCTCCAGCCGATTGAATGTGACGACCACCGCTGCGACGCTCACCACGAGCTCACCTCTTCCTTGAACCATGAACTCGCGGACGGCTGCGACAGCAGCTTCTTCTCCGCCTTGCGCTCCTTGCGCCAGAGCGACTCCCTGGCCTTCTCGTCGCCGATGAGCGGCGCGACGGCATCTGCGAGTCGCCGTGCCGCACGGTGTGCGAAACGTGGCACGAGAGCGGGAGCGGGGATGATGTCGCGCTGAGCGCCGACATCTGTCGAGACGACGGGCACACCGTGCGCGATCGCCTCCAGCGTCGTCAGCGTGAGCCCCTCGTTGTGGGACGAGACCACGAGGACGTGCGCTTCGTCGAGCGTCTCGGAGACCGGCGTCAGAGAGGTGCGACGGACGATGTCATCGGTCATGTCCGCTGCGGCGATGATGTCGTCCACCCACCCGGCGAGCTCGCCGTCGCCGTGAAGGATGTACCGCACCGAATAGCCCTGGCTCTTGAGGCGAGCGGCCATCGCGACGAAGACCTCCGGTGCCTTCTGTCTTGCCAGCCGGCCGACGAAAGCGATGGTGAAGGTCTCCCCCTCAGCCCTGGACCGGAAGACGGCATCCTTCGGCTTGACCGTGAGTCCGCCCAGCGGAGCCATCACGACCTTCTCGGAGGGGATGCCCTGCACCTCGGTCATCCAGCGCGCGAGGCTGGGAGATATGACATGGTGCTTCGTCAGGGACTCGGCCGCGATCGCGCTGCTGAGCGGATATCCGCCCCCTCGGTACTCGACGATGTGAGTGCTGTCGATGATCGGGATGCCCGGCCGGGAGGCGGCGATCCACGCGATGCGGTCATACAGCCACTGGTTGTGGTGGATCACGACGCCGCGCACGTCGAACGTGCGCAGCAGAGCTCGCAGCAGCGGCTCGATACCGGGAGTCTGCGATTCGACCGTGGGCTCGGAGAACGGGATGAGCAGCGCGCCGTCGAGTTCCGGCCTCGTGATCCACGGCTGATGGGAGTCACGGTTCGTCAGGACGATGGGCAGGAAGCCGGCCTCGCGCACGAGTCGGACGGTTTCGAAGGCCCAGAGCTCTGCCCCTCCGAGCTGGAACCAGTGCAGACCGATGATCACGGCCTTCTGCGCGCCGGCGGGCGTCTGCGCGGCAGGGACGATGACGTCGTCCTCATGGAGTTCGCCCGGACGGAACTCCGATGCGTACTGACGGCGCTGCACCGGCGTGTGCAGCTGGCGACGGAACCGGAGAAGCGACAGATCGCGGAGGTCGTCGTAGAAGAGGGGCGCCCGGGCCTTCACCTGCCGTGCGACACGGCCGATAAGGTCCTGGCGCGGCATCTGATAGGGATCGGACTCCAACACCACGTCGGCCGAGACGTGCAGGTGCCGTGTGTGCGAAGCCGTGAGTGCGGCGGACACGGCCTCGGAAGGGAGAATCGTGCGGTTCTCCGGTGCGACCGTGCTGACGACATCGAAAGTCGTCAGACGATGCCTGTTGAACCGCGACATGCCGTCGAAGGTGCTGTCATCCGTGAGCCGCGGCGGCGTCTCACGCGTGCCGTCGTAGAGATGCACGCGGAGTTCCCGCTCCGGCGCCATCAGGGCGTGGAAGTTCAGCGCCCCCACCAGCAGACGACGCTCCCGCAAGGAGAATTCCGTTCCCGTCCGCTCGTCCGAGAAGCGAAAGAGGGCGGGTTGATCGAGAGCTTGGAGAAGTGTCACGAGTACCTGTTGCTTTCGGATCGACGGACGCACAGACCTCGGCGAGCCTATCAGCGACACCAGGCGTCACCCTGGGTCTCGGCTGTGCCACCACGGCGGGCATCCGGTCCCTCCTGGTTGCCAGGTAGCGCCCAGAGTCACTCGTATGATTGTCTCCGGTGCGCGCGAGACGGTCGGCGCATACGGAAGGTGGATCCGCGGTGCAACAGGCTCGCACGCTCGAGGCGCAGAGGTTGACGACCCCCGGCGCGAATCGAGGACTTCTCGAAGTCTTCCGACAGCGCTATCTCCTCTCGCTCATCGTGCGGAAGGAAGTGCAGATCAGGTACCGGGGCTCCATCTTCGGCTGGCTCTGGTCGTACGTGAAGCCGCTCGTCCAGTTCGTCGTCTTCTTCGTCGCCATCGGCGTCTTCCTCGGTCTGAACGATCGAGTCGAGTTCTTCCCGATCTATCTGCTGTCGGGGATCACGGTCGTCACCTTCTTCAACGAGGCCTTCTCGAACGGCACGCGCTCCCTCGTCGACAATGCGGCGCTCATCAAGAAGATCTATCTGCCCCGTGAGATGTTCCCCATCGCGAGCATGATGATCGCCGCCGTCAACACGGTTCCGCAGATCATCGTCGTCGTGGGGATCTCCCTCTTCTTCGGGTGGGCGCCTTCCCTGGCGTCGGTGGCCGCGATCGTGCTCTCGCTGGTGATCATCGCCGTGCTGGCGAGTGGTCTCGGGCTGTTCTTCGGCGCGATCAACGTCACGTTCCGCGACGCGCAGAGCTTCGTCGAGATCATCGTCATGGTCGCGATCTGGGCGTCGCCCGTCATGTACGAGTGGACGCAGGTGGCCCGCGTCGCACCGGAGTGGCTCTTCGTTCTCTACCGACTGAACCCGATCACGGCGGCCGTCGAGCTGTTCCACTACGGCATCTGGTTCCCCCTCGGCCCCGACAACGCCTCCCCTCTCCCCGACCTCTGGATGTACGGGCTGATCGCCCTCGTGACGTCTCTCGCCGCGCTGGTCATCGGCCAGCTCGTCTTCCGCCGACTGGAGGGCCGTTTTGCCCAAGATCTCTGAGCCCCTGACGCAGACGCTGCCCCGCGTCGTGATCGACGACGTGCACAAGACCTTCAAGCTTCGTCACACGCATTCGATCAAGGAGACAGCCCTCGCTGCCATCCGCCGTAAGCCGCTCACGACGAACTTCCACGCCCTCGACGGAGTGTCGTTCGAGATCGGCGAGGGCGAGTCGGTCGCGCTCCTCGGATTCAACGGCTCCGGCAAGTCGACCATGCTCAAGCTGATCTCCGGAGTGCTCGAGCCCGACACGGGCACCGCCCTCACGCGTGGTCGAGTGGCCGGACTCATCGAGGTCGGCGCCGGCTTCCACCCCGATCTATCCGGCAGGGAGAACATCTTCCTGAATGCCGCGATTCTCGGCATGAGCAAGAAGGAGACCGAGGCTCGCTACGACGAGATCGTCGCCTTCAGCGAGATCGAGAAGTTCATCGACACCGAGGTCAAGCACTACTCCTCCGGGATGTTCCTGCGCCTGGCCTTCTCCGTGGCGATCCACACCGAGATGGATGTGCTCCTCATCGACGAGATCCTCTCGGTGGGCGACGAGCCTTTCCAGAAGAAGTGCCTCGCCCGCGTCCGAGAGCTGCACGCGCAGGGGAAGACCCTCGTCGTCGTGAGCCACGACCTCAACATGGTGTCGAATCTCTGCGAGCGCGGCATCCTGCTCAAGGGCGGGAAGGTGCACTTCGACGGTCCGAGCAAGGACGCCGTCGAACTGATGCGAGCCTGATTCAGAGGTCCGCGTGCAGTCCCCAGAGGCGTTCGGCTGAACTCGCCCAGGAGAAGGCTCGCGACCGATCGGACGCGAGCACCTTGAGGCGTTCGGCGGATCCGCCTGCCGCATCCTCGACCGCCTCCGCGATCGCATCGACGGGGACGATCCGCCCGCCGTCAGAGATGACATCACGATGCGAACCGCTGTCGACGGCGACGACCGGCAGTCCCAGCGTCATCGCCTCCACGGCACGCCAGGGCCACCCTGCCGTGGCGTCGGCGGCCACATACGCAGAGGCACCCTCGAGGACACCAGCACGGTCTTCGGCCGAGAGGGCGCCTCGCACATGCACGCGGCGCTCCGGGAGTCCCGACGCGGAGGCCGCCTCCACGTAGCGGGGCTCGGATCCCTCCGGTGCATCGATGACGATGGCATCGAGACCGGCCGCCACCGCTCCGCGGAAGCCTTCCGCCGCTTCGGCGACAGACCCTGTGAGCACCAGATACCCGCCGGTAGGCGACAGTACACCGCGGGGAGCGGCTCCCTCGCCGGCACCGCCGAA
>NZ_QOAY01000032.1:43477-43886 GCF_003314775.1 Microbacterium sp. H6
CCTGCGGCGGTGCACCTGCGATCACGCGGATGCGGTCGCCGAGCTTCGCGAGCTCGGCGAGTCTCTCGGCGACGGCATGAGAGGGCACCACCACGGCGTCGGCGTGTCTCACGGCACGTCTGAGCATGCCGCGCTGCCACGCGACGTTCCCCTTGGACAACTGCTCCGGAGCGTCCCAGGCACGCAGATCCCACACCGTGACGGTCGTCTGATCGTTGTCGTGAAGCCGGTCGTGTCGGACGAGCGGTGCCATCAGGGTCGGCGAGTGGATGAGCCCTCCGCCGACACCGGGGGCGATGCCGAGCTGCCAGGCCGCGGCGAGCTCACGCCGGCCCATGGCGAGCGTGCGCACGTCGGCGATCCCCGCCACCGGCACGGAAGCACCTGCGGGGACGATCGCATCGACCGC
>NZ_QOAY01000032.1:43920-55914 GCF_003314775.1 Microbacterium sp. H6
CATCCCGACGGCGCCGTGGCGACCAGACCGCCAACCAGCCCGACCGCTGCCTCGGCGTGGTCGGGATCGACGACGCTCGCGAGCTGATCCAGAACAACGCGTAGCCGAGCACCCATGGCCCCAGGCTATCCTCGCCATGCCGCTCCCCCGCGGAGCACACAGCCGGAGACGCGCGAATGTCAGCGTTCGCACAGTTTCCGCCCACCACGGCAGCAGAGGTTCGTGCTTGAATGCTCGAGTGAGCGATGGTCGACTTCCCGTCCGACGCCGATGGATCGGGTGGACCGTCGGCGTTCTTCTGTCCCTTCTGGTCGTCGCGATCGGCTGGGTCGCCATCCGAGGGTTCGGCGCGGTGAGCGATCTTCAGCAGGTGGCCAAAGGCAGCGCGCAGCTGAAGGCGGCGATCGCGGCCGGTGACCTCGACGCAGCCAAGCCCCTCGCCAGGAGCATCGCGCACAATGCGGACTCCGCGCACGACCTCACCTCCGACCCGGTCTGGCACGCGTTCGGAGCACTGCCATGGGTCGGCCCCAACTTCAGTGCCGTCAGCGACATCGCCGAGATCGCCGACGACGTGTCATCCGACGCGCTGACGCCGCTCCTCGACGTGGCGGCGGACTTCGATCTGGCGAGCCTCGGCTTCACCGGCGGCTCCATCGACCTCGCACCGTTCGCAGAGATCGCAGGCCCCCTGGGAACCGCCGAGACCGCGCTCACGGCCGCGCAGCAGCAGGCACGTCGCATCGACGCCGATGCGACGCTCCCCCCGCTCGCCGATGCCATCCGCACGATGCGTTCCTCCGTCACCGAAGCCGCGACGGTGGTCGGCTCGCTGCACGGTGCTGCCGTGCTGCTGCCGACCATGCTCGGCGGCGAAGGCCCTCGTACCTACGTGCTCGCGATGCAGAACAATGCGGAACTGCGCTCCTCGGGGGGAATCATCGGGGCGATCGCGCTGCTGCACGCCGAGAACGGAAGGATCACCCTCCAGACTCAGGCATCGACTCGCGACTTCCCCCCGCTCGACACGGCCCTGCCGCTCAGCGACTCGACGACCGCCCTGTTCGAGGACCGTCCAGGTCGCTATCTGCAGAACATCACGAGCATCCCGGACTTCCGCGAAGCAGGTGCCGCGATCGCCACCCGGTGGCAGGGCCGATTCGGCGGAACCGTCGACGGTGTCGTCGCCGTCGACGCGGTCGTGGCGAAGCACCTGCTCGCTGCCACCGGCGACCTCACGTTCGGACCTTTCACCGCGAGCTCCGACAACGTCACCGACATCCTTCTCTCGCAGATCTACGCCGCAGTCCCCGACCCCGCGGTGCAGGATGAGATCTTCGCGCAGGCCGCAGGGGCGTTGTTCGGCGCTGCGCTCTCCGGCGCAGAGCCACGAGCTCTGCTGGGAGCACTCGCGGACTCCGCGGCGGAAGGACGCATCCGCATCTGGAGTGCTCACGAAGATGAGGAGGCCGTGCTCGCCGACTCCGACCTCGGCGGCACGATCCCCGCGGACACCGGCGATGCGACCTACGTCGGCGTGCTGATGAACGACACGACCGGCGGGAAGATGGACTACTACACCAGGGCGTCCCTCTCGACGTCGGTCGGCACCTGCCAGGGCCAGCCGACGACCCAGGTGCGCGTGACGTGGACCAACACCGCGCCCGCCGACGCCGCCACCTCGCTGCCCACCTACGTCACGGCCGACGGCTTCTATGGGGTGCCCGCCGGCGCGGTGCGGACCCTGATCGCCGTGTACGGCCCGGAAGGAGCGACGCCTTCGCACATCGATCGCGACGGAGCGGAAGAGGGCGTTCAGACCGCGATGATCGGCGACCGCTCGGCGGTTCAGCACGAGGTGTCACTCGCGCCTGGCGAGTCGACGACGATCACCGTCGAGTTCCAGGGCACGGGTGCAGGGCAGAGACTCACCGAGGTGCTGCACACCCCCCTCATCGACACCCCCGAGACGACACGGGAACCGCTGCGATGCGCTTCGTGACTTTCGCCACCCGATAGGGTATCGTCGACTCACTGGGGAATATCTGGCGTCTGTCATCCTGCCGTGGGGGCAGGAAGACGCCACGCAGTTGGATGCAGGGGTGTGTCCAAAGGCGATTCCGCGTGAAATTCTGGGGAGAAATCATGCTGAAGAAACTGGCTGCCATCAGCCTTGCCGCCGGCGCGCTCGTTTTCGTCGCGCCAACCGTGGCCACCGCTGCGCCGACTGCACCTGTCGCGTCGTCCGATTCCTATCCGACGCCTCCCGGCGCCAAGGTCGGCGACCCCATCATCGACATCTGCGAAGCGTCGACGATCGTGTTTGGTCCCGGCTACTTCGTTCCGTCCGAGAACGTCAACGTGGCGGTGTCCGGCTACAACGCCGCGAAGGCGGCGATCTCGGGCAACACCGCTGCCGCTGACGGGAGCATGACGCTCACGTTCCGCCCGCCGTCCGACGGCGAAGGCTCCTACGCGGTCGCCTTCAACGGCTCGCGCTCGTACACCGCGACCATCACCGTGTCGCACGGACACGATGCCGCGGCCAGCTGCGACCACGATCCCGGCGTCGCGGCTGCGGGCTCCGAGCTTCCCCTCACCGGGGGCGGCATCGAGCTGGCCCTGACCGGTGGAGACGTGTCGCCGTGGATCCTCGGCGGCGGAGCAGCAGCTCTGGTGGCCGGCGGAGCCCTCGTCGCAGTGGGAGCCTCGCGCCGCAAGCGCGCGTAGGTCCGGCTGCCGCCTCGTGCGGTGGTCGACTGGACGACGGTGATCCCTCCCCCTCCGATCACCGTCGTCTGGTGCATCCGGCGGAAAATCGCCGGAAGCCCACGGCTGTCCTCCTCCGGGAGGCGGTCGTGGGCTTTGTCGCGCGTGCGCTCAGGAGCGCCGGTGCCGACGGTGCCCGGGTACACGGCTTCGCCCTGGCCGTCGTGGGAAGTCCAGCACGCCTCGCCCGGGACTCTCGATCAGGGCTCGGGCGTCGGCGTCGCCGTCGGGGGGTGCAGCTTCTGCTGGATCATGTCGCGGATGAACGCGTAGTCCGGCTGGTGCTCGTCGACGCCAGAATCGGGCGTGAGCTCGATCGTGGTGACCGGCTGCTCCTTCGCCTTCAGCATCAGGTCGAAGAACTCGGGCAGCTTGTCGGAGGGAAGGTCGGTGCTGATCAACGCCGTACCCGCCGCTGCCACTTCGTTGAAACGTGTGAGCACCGTCTGCGGGGTGAACTGCGCGAGAATGGCCGCCTGCAGTTCCCGCTGACGCTTCATCCGATCCCAGTCGCTGGTGGTGTACCGCGAGCGGGCGTACCACTGCGCCGTGTCGCCATCCATGCGCTGCTTGCCGGGCTCGATCCACCCGATGGCCCACTCGTTCACATCGCTGCCCGTCCACCCCTCGGGCGGACCGCCCTTGGGCAGGCGCTCCGTGACGTTGATCTCGACCCCACCCAGCGCGTCGACGAGCTCAGCGAACCCGTGCATGTCGACGAACACGTAGTACGGGATCTCGATCCCGAGGACTCCCTCTGCGGCGTCCTTGGTGGCCTCGATGCCCGGTTCCGAGCCGTTGGCGACGGCGTCGGGGTAGAGCCCCTTGCCGCCGTCCTCCCGGCAGACCTCAGCGGCGTTGCGTACGTGGTTCATCCACCCGTTCCAACCGCAGGTCGAGGAGCCATGCCCCTCGAAACCGTCGGGATACAGCTCCTGCATCGGGCTGCCGTCGCTGAACGGTGCGTTCGGGAGTTCTCGCGGGATGCCGGTGATCGTCACGGCACCGGTGTCGGCATTCACCGAGACCACAGAGATGCTGTCGAAGCGCATCGAGTCACGGCCGTCGCCGCTGTCCGCTCCGAGGAGGAGGATATTGTAATAGCCGTCGCTGGGCGCGACGCTGGGGCCGCTCTGACCGAAGATCGATCCGATGGTGTTGCGGACGGACCCCACGGCCGTGGCCGCATAAGCTGCCCCGCCGCCCACGAGTCCCAGGAGGACCAGCGCGACGACCGGGATGGCGAGCCGGGACAGGGTGGGCAGCTTGACGAGCCTCACCATGCGCAACGTGTCGAACGTCAGCACCGCCCAGAGCACGACGTAGCCGACGAGCAGCGCCTGCACGAGTGTCAGGACCACGGTGGAGAAGAATCCCCCACCGATCGTGAGCCACAGCAGGACGGGACGGGCGAACAGGGCGAGCGCCACCGTGGCGATCGCGAGGAACCAGGCGAGCAGGGTGGCGCCGAGCCCGAATCGACCGAGTCGCCGATTGCCCGCGACGACCTGCGCCGAGCCCGGCACCAGGAGGTTCATCACGAGCAGCCACCAGCCGCGCTTGGTCATCACGCCGGGGTCGGCGGAGTCCGGGTGCCGTAGCGGCCGGGTCTCGATGAGCGGGCGCTGTGATGCGCGCGGAGGCGCAAGGGTCACAGCGAGCCCTTCAACCGTTCGTTCTTCTCCTCGACCTGCGCCTCGAGGTCGCGGGCATACTGCTCGACGCGATCCGCGAGCGCGACATCCGAGGTCCCGAGGATGCGTGCGGCGAGCAGACCGGCGTTGCGGGCTCCGCCGATGGACACCGTCGCCACCGGGATGCCTGCGGGCATCTGCACGATGGACAGGAGCGAGTCCATGCCGTCGAGGAAGGCGAGCGGCACCGGCACTCCCACCACGGGTAGCGGCGTCATCGAAGCGAGCATCCCGGGAAGGTGAGCAGCTCCCCCGGCACCGGCGATGATGACGCGGATGCCGCGGGAGCGTGCGTCGCGCGCGTACGACATGAGCTTGTCGGGGGTCCGGTGCGCCGACACCACCTCGACCTCGTGCGGTACTCCGAAGTCCGTGAGGGCCTGAGATGCGTCGCTCATCACGCGCCAGTCGGAGTCGGATCCCATCACGACGCCGACGAGAGGTGCGGCGGAGGAGTGCAGTGGCTCAGTCACCAGATCAGGGTACGGTCTGGTGCTGTGAGATTCCCCGAACGGCACACCTCTGATCCCGCATGTTTCCGGGAGTCGGCCCTGCCGGTCGCTGATCAATCGAAGTGGGCGGCGACGGCTCGCGCGACGTAGACCGCATCGTCGAGGTCCGCATCAGCGACGTTCACGTGACCGACCTTGCGGCCGGGCCTCGGAGCCTTCCCGTACGTGTGGATCTTCGCCTGCGGGTGCTCAGCCATCGCCGCACCGAACCGCTCCTCGATGGTGCCCTCAGCCGGTCCCCCGAGGATGTTCACCATGACGGACCAGGGCGCCCGCGGTGCAGTGCTGCCGAGCGGAAGGTCGGCGACTGCGCGCAGGTGCTGTTCGAACTGGCCGGTGACGGCACCGTCCTGGCTCCAGTGCCCGCTGTTGTGCGGACGCATCGCGAGCTCGTTCACGAGGATTCGCTCGTCCTCGGTCTCGAACAGTTCTACCGCGAGCATCCCGGTCACCCCCAGCCCCTCGGCGATGGCGCGGCCGATCCCCTCGGCGACCTCCGCGAGTCGTTCCGTCGCAGCGGGAGCCGGAGCGATGACCTCGGCGCACACGCCATCACGCTGCACCGTCTCGACCACCGGATACGCGACCATCTCGCCACCGGCGCGACGCGCGACCTGCTGCGCGAGCTCACGCACGAACGGGACGAGTTCCTCGACGAGGAGCGCGTCACCTTCGGCGAGCGCCACCAGCCAGTCCTGCGCCTCCGCGGCCGCACGCACGACGCGCACACCCTTGCCGTCGTACCCGCCGCGTGGCGTCTTCACTACACCGGCGCCTCCGTGCTCGTCCAAGAAGGCTTGGAGTTCGGGCTCCGTGCGCACCACAGCCCATTCGGGCTGAGGCACTCCGAGTTCCGCGAGGCGCCTGCGCATCACGATCTTGTCCTGGGCGTACTGCAGCGCGTCTGGTCCGGGGTGGACGACCACACCGCCGTCGACCAGCTGACGAAGGACATCCTGCGGAACGTGCTCGTGGTCGAAGGTGACGACGTCGACATCGGCCGCGAATGCGCGCACGGTCTCCAGATCGCGATAGTCGCCGACGGCCGTGGCCGCGAGCCCGGCGGACATCCCCTCATCCTCGGCGAGCACTCGCAGATCGAGTCCGAGCTCGACCGCCGGAGCGATCATCATCCGTGCCAGCTGTCCTCCGCCGATCACGCCCACACGCAGCGCCATGTGCCGCCTCCATTCGTCCTTCCCATTCTCGCTCACCGATCATGGCGCGCACGACAGGTTGCGGATATGGCGGCGCGATGGTGCAGCTCTACTGTGCACCTGTACGGTGCACCCGCCGCGGTCGACTCGCGGTTCAGTCGCCGACGGCCTGTGCGTCGCGATGGGCGAGGATCTGCCCGACCTCGATCTGATCTGCGAGCGTCTCGTGCACGAGGGTCACGTTGGGGACGTTGGGCAGTCGGAGGGGAGCATCGACACCGTTCGAGAGGATGATGGTTCCCGAGCCCCACAGGCGCTGCAGCGGACCGCGACGCACGGCGATGGTGTAGCCGCGCGCATGAGACATCTCATGACGACTCCGGGCTCCGAGCCCCTGACGAGCGATGACCCGTCTGGTGGTGACCGTGGTGGTCCGGGAGTACCAGATGATGAACGGCAGCACGACGGCGAAGAGCACCAACGCCCCGGCGGCGGCGAGGAGCATCCAGTCCTCGAAGCCCTCCGGCAGGTTGCCGAAGAAGTAGCCCGTGGCCCCGAACGCCGCGATGAGCACGACGGCAGACCAGAACAGACGCCGCGCGTGGCTCCGGAAGCGCGCGATCAGCAACTCCTCCGAAGGCGTTCCGGGCGGCGGCATCAGAGGCCGTCCACCGAGCGTCACAGGCTGGGTCACCCCACCATTGTGCCTGTGATCTGCGACAAAGCCGTCTGTGCGACGGCGTGTCAGCTTCCGGCAGGCCGCACGTGCACGACGTCACCGGCCGAGACAGCATGTTCCCGGCCGTCCGACACGACGAGAAGACGGCCTTCCGCGTCGATCGACGACGCCACGCCCTCCAGTACCGCTCCGGCAGGCATCGACACCCGCACCGCCTGTCCGATGGTCGCGCACAGCGCCGAGACGACACCGTGCAGACCGCTCGCGACCGCGTCCTCCGAAGCGGTGAGCGCGACCAGATGGCGGTCGAGCGTCTCCAGGTACACCGACAGCAGCAGGTCCTCGTCCACGGCAGCGCCCAGCGCGGCGAACGACGTCGCGGTGGGCAGAGGAAGCTGCTCGCGTGTCATCTCCGTGTTGACCCCGGCACCCACCACCACCGCGTCCGCGGTCGCCTCCGCGAGGATGCCGCAGATCTTGTGCGCGTCGACGAGCACATCGTTCGGCCACTTCATGGAGACGTCGTGACCGGGAAGCTGCGCGTCGATCGCCTTCACCATCGCGGCGCCGGCGGCGAGTGGAATCCACCCGCGTGCCGTGGGCTCCGCCGGCAGTGTCCGCAACAGCACCGAGACGGCGAGCGCCGAGCCGGCTGGAGCGACCCAGGTGCGGTCGAGACGGCCACGTCCGGCACGCTGATCGCGGGTCACCAGAGTCGCCAGGTGCGGCCACCCCTCGACCTCAGCAGCGTGCGCCCGCAGGTCGGCGTTCGTGGAACCGGTGTGATCCACCTGCACGAAGCGGGGCACGATCGCGCTCGACAGCGGGAACCGCATGCTCAGGCGTCCTCGTCTTCGGCTTCTTCGTCGTCATCGTCCTCGTCGTCACGGACGCTCCCGACCTCGCGGGAATGCCAGTGCTCCCACTCCTGCATCAGGCGTTCGACAGCGGCATGGAACTTCGCCGTCGCCACCCCCTGCGTGGTGTCGCCGAAGTAGTGCTGCACCCACATCCGGAGTCGGGCGATCGCCGCCTCGTCGGCCCGGACCCTCTCGACCTCCGCCACGATATCGTCGGCGCCCTCGACGGTGAGCCACTCGCAGTCCGACAGGTAGCCCTGCGTGTCAATCGACGCCTGCTCGTCGGCCGGCCGGGTGATCATGAGGGGCTTCCCCGCCGCGAGCCTGTCGTAGACCATGGCGGAGATGTCGACGATCGCGACATCGGCGGCCGTGAGCTGCCAGCCGAGTTCGGGGGCCGCGTCGTAGACGTGATGAGCGGTAGCGTCGGCGGCGTTCGCAGCCTCGATGGCCGCCACGATGCGCCGATGCGCCGCACCGTACTCCTCGTCGACCACCCCGCTGCGCGGGTGGGGACGGTAGATCACGCGGTGCGCGCCGGTCGCCAGCAATCGGTTCACGAGGCTCTCGCCGTGCGAGGCGATGGAGCCGTAGTGGGCACTGGGACGATCGCCCTCCCACGTGGGGGCGTATAGCACGACGGTGCGCTCGTCCGGCGTGTACGGAAGGGTCCCGGAGTAGTGATCCGCCTGCGGACGGCCGATCTCGATCGTGCGCCGGTCGACGTCGTAATCCCACAGTGTGCGTGAGAGCCGATCCCGCGCAGCCTGACCGGCGACGAAGGCATAGTCGTACGCCTTGTACTGGTTCGTCGTCATGTACATCTTGTCGGACTCGCCGTGATTGATGAAGACGTGCCAGCGCCGTCCGTAGCGGAACATCTGGAAGTTGCGGGTGTTCTGGTTCACGTAGAGCACGACACGGATGTCCTGCGTCGCGATGAAGCGCTCCAGATCACGCACTGTCGGCACGAACGCCACCGGTGGCGAGTCCTCCTCGAGCAGCTTCTCGGCCCCGGTCGCCTGCCGGGAGAGCACCACGACGGGCCAGCGCTTCGAGAGCTCGATGAGCGGGCGGTACCACTGGCGCATCTGGTACATGTTCACGGCGCCGTCGGCGAAGTAGACCGCGACCTTGAAGTGACCGGCGGGAAGCGGTTCCTGCTCCGCGAGGTGCCGCCGCACGCGCTGCACCGCCGAGCGTGACGCGAGCGCCCGCTTCAGCAGACGGTATGCCTTCTTCGCGTCAGACAGTGCACCCATCCCTCCAGGATAGTTCGTCCTGATCGTGCCCACCGGCGTAGGTCGCCGCGTCCAGCTGACCGAGGAGCGCCGTTCCCGCGCCCCTCAGGGAACGTCCGTCGGCGCCGTGCCATGATCGTCATGTGTCCGCATCCGAATTCCCCGCTCCCCCTTCCGGGGTGTCCTTCGTGATGCCGGTGCTCAACGAGCGCGCCTACCTCGAGCATGCGATCGCCTCGGTGCTCGCGCAGGACGTCGATGCGCCGACGGAGCTGGTGCTCGCGCTGGGACCGTCGACGGACGGCACCACAGAGCTCGCACGCCGACTCGCCGAAGCAGATGACCGGATCCGGTTGGTCGAAAACCCCGCCGCGCACATCCCGGTGGGCCTGAACGCCGCCATCCTCGCGAGTCGCTATGACACGATCGTGCGCGTCGACGCGCACTCCGAGCTCTCCCCCGGCTACGCCGCCCGCGCGATGGAGACCCTGGAGCGGACCGGGTCGGCGAATGTCGGCGGGGTGATGCACGCCGAAGGGCGCACCCCGTTCCAGAAGGCGGTCGCGCGGCTCTACAACTCCCCGGTCGGACTCGGCGGCGGCGCCTACCACGGGAGCGCGCACGAAGGTGAGGCGCAGTCGGCCTACCTCGGTGTGATGCGACGCGAGGTGCTCGACGAGGTCGGCCTGTTCGACGAGTCGATCCGACGAGGCGAGGACTGGGAACTCAACCTGAGGATCCGTCAGGCCGGACACCGCGTGTGGTTCGACCCCGCCCTCTCTGTGACCTACTGGCCACGGGAGAGCTGGCTGCGCCTGGCTCGACAGTTCCGGGCGACAGGCGCCTGGAGGGGTGAGCTCGTACGCCGATTCGGCAGGAGCAACGGAATCCGCTACTTCGCTCCCCCGGCGCTGGTCGTGGTCATCGCTCTCGCGGTCGTCCTCGCTGTGCTGCAGGTGACGGGGGTGCTCGCCGGAGCAGCCTCCCTCGTCGCGTCGATCCTCGTCTACGGACCGCTCGCGCTGTACCTTCTTCTCGTCCTCGGGGTCGCTCTCGCACCAGGCGGCGGCGGCTTCCGCCAACGACTCTGGACGATCCTGGTGCTCCCGACCATGCACGTCTCGTGGGGACTGGGCTTCCTCGGCGGGGTCCTGCGCGGCGCCCGCGACACCGTGGATGCCTCGCGTCTCGGCACCCGCAACACGCCTCTTCCCTGAGCCGGCGGCAGACACCAGCCCACACCACCGGCGCTATCAGCGCGTGACGAACCCCAGATCGAGGATCCGGTCGACCACGCGCTCGGCGGCGTGACCGTCGTCGCGCGAGTTGAACTGCCTCCGCCAGGCGGCGTACCGCGCCGCGTAGACGGCCTCGTGCCCTGAATCGGCGAGAGCGGCGGTGAGCTCCTCCTGCGTGCGCACGAGCGGCCCTGGTGCCCTCTCGGCGAGATCGAAGTAGAAGCCCCGCAGCTGTCCGCGGTAGTGATCGATATCGGGAACCAGGAAGTACATGGGCTTGCCGGTCACGCTGAAGTCGAACATGACAGAGGAGTAGTCGGTGATCAGTGCGTCGGCGGCGAGGAGCAGCCGCGCGGTCTCCGGGTACCCGGTCACGTCGATGACACGCGCACCTGCGCGGTCCCGCCCCTGCTCCAGGGTGCGCGAGTGCCCGCGGACGAGGACAACGGCGTCGGCCTCGCGTGCCAGCAGCTCAGCGTCGATGAAGTCCACCATCTCCGCGCGGTCGTCCCGCCACGTCGGCGCGTAGAGGAGCACACGCTCATCCGCCCCGATACCCAACGATGCGCGGACCGCGACGGGATCCCCCGTGGTGAGCGCGTCGTTCCGCGGGTAGCCCTCCACCCAGATCGGGCGTCCGAAGAAGGCGTAGGCCTTGCGGAGGATGCGTTCGGAATAGGTGTTCTGCGCCAGCAGGACGTCCCAACGCCGTGACTCCTTCACGACGGCGGCCATGCGCCGCGGGTCGAAGCCGGGGCGGTGCAGGGCCAGTCGCTTGAGCGGCGTGCCGTGCCATGTCTGGAGCACCTTCTGTCCCGGCTTGCGTGCGAAACGTCGGCGCAGCCAGTCGTTCACCACGAGCAGCCGCGCCGCCCCGCGAGCGTGCCACCACTGCGGACTGCCCTCGACGACGGCGATCGCTCCTTCCGGGACCTCGACGGAGAGGTCGACGACGCTCCAGTACCGGCGCACCTCTGGAGCACGCGCCGCGAGTTCGCGATCGATGGCTCGCGGGTTGCAGCCGACGCTGCGGCCGTAGAAGCTCTCGAAGAACACCGCGTTCTCGGTTCCGCCCGCCTGCGCGACGTAACGCTCCTCCAGGGTCGAGCGGCCTTCCGCGGTCTCGTAGACCGGGTCGATCGGAGCGGCGATGCGGACTGTGCCTGCGTTCACGGCGACGCGGACCCCGGTGAGCACCGTGGACGGCAGCTGCAGCTCATCCAGATCGACGCCGGGGATGCGCAGCTCGTATGCTCCGGTCGGCAGCGGGAGGGACGGGCCGCCCCACCGCGACGCCTGCAGAGGGAAGGTCGCCTTCCAGGTTCTCCCTCCGCCGGTGAGGCGGGCATCGACCTGCGCTCGCGGACCCACCAGCTCTGCCGCTTCCGGTCGCTGACCGGTCCCTTCGATGATCAGGGCCTCCGCCGCGTCATCGATGCGGGCCGTTGTCATACTGCTCCCTTCGGCGCGGGTATCCCCCGCGCGCGGATGACCTGGTACACACGCTCGGTGTTCCGTCCGTCCCGATATGCATGCATCTCCGCGCTGAGCGTAGCGGAACGCTCGGACGCCGCGTCACGCACGGCATCATCGCCGAGGAGCGCGTCGAGCTGCATCAGCAACTGCGTCCAGTCGGAGGCCGCATCGGGCCCCGCGACGTCCTCGAACCGGCCGTAGAACCCGCGGGTGCGGCCGTACTCCTCCGCATCAGGAGCCAGGAAGAGCACGGGCATCCGCAGCAGACCGACGTCGTACGCGAGCGAGGAGTAGTCGGTGATGAGCACGTCGACCGCGGGAAGCACGGGGGTCGCGTCCGCCAGCAGAGAGGAGCCGAGCGCGCGCAC
>NZ_QOAY01000032.1:55989-56151 GCF_003314775.1 Microbacterium sp. H6
GAACAACACGGCGTCGTGTTGCTCGAGCACACGCAGGATGCGGATCCACTCCTCGCCGGTGGGGACCGCGGGGTCGGCGGCGCCGTCGCGCCAGGTCGGCGCGTACAGGATGGTGCGCGAGGTCTCGGAGACGTCGCCCGCGACTCGGCGGAGCAGGGCGGA
>NZ_QOAY01000032.1:56432-58446 GCF_003314775.1 Microbacterium sp. H6
CGCGATCTCACCTCATCCGCCGGTCCGGAGGAGAGCACGTCGACGCGAGGCTCCCCCGTGACGACGACGCGCTCGTCGCCGAGGCCGAACGCCGACTCCAGGCGCCCTCTCGCGCGATGCGAGGCCGCAGGGAGCACGCGGATGCGCTGGGCGGCCGCACGGTACAGGACACCGACCGCACGACTCAGCAGCGCCGCTCCGGGGACGGCGGGGACCTCCGTCGTCGCCCGGGAGTCCAGCCCGATCCGCTTCAACGGGATCCCGTGCCAGAGCTGGACGACGAACCCGCCCCCGTTCGCGTAGCGGTTCACGTCGCCCAGTCCGTGGGTCACGACGAGCACGCCCGCCCGCGCTGTCGCCCACCAGCCTCGCAACCCGCTCTTGCGGACGAAGCGGATGCCGAGTGCGGCAGCGTCGTGGTCCTCGCGCTCCGACGACGTGAGCCATACCGTGTCGTGGCCGAGCCGCGCTGCGTGGCGCTGCAGCGCGAGAGCGCCGTCACCGACCCCGGCTCCACAGCCGAAGACCCAGCGCCGTCCACGCGGCAGCACGAGCGTGCCGATGCGTCCGACGGCATACAGCGGGATCCGGAGCAGCTTGGCCGCATTGCCGGTGCCGAAAGAGAAGGACGCCACTCCGCGAGCCTATCGCGGGGTGGCGTCCTTCTCTGTGTGTGAGGCGTACTCAGCCGGCGAGTTCGCCGAGCGTCACGTCGACGTCGTAGTCCTTGCCTCCGCGCACGTACGTGACCTTGGCATCGCTGCCGGCCGCAGCCGCACGGACCTGGGCGGTGAGATCGCTCGCACTGGTGATGGGGACACCGTTGAACTCGGTGACCACGTCACCCTCCTTGATGCCGGCGGCCGCCGCTGCGCCGCCCTCGTTCGCCTTGGCGATGTAGGCCCCGGAGACGGTCGCTCCCTGCACGCTCGAGGCGTCCTGCACGGAGGCGCCCAGCAGACCGTGCGTCGCGACCCCGTCGGCGATGATCTCGTCCGAGACGCGCTTGGCGATGTTCGACGGGATGGCGAAGCCGATGCCGATCGAGCCCGACTCCTCGGAGCTTCCCGAACTCGCGATCGCCACGTTGATGCCGATCAGCTCGCCCTTGCTGTTCACCAGAGCACCACCGGAGTTGCCGTGGTTGATCGCCGCGTCCGTCTGGATCACCGCGATCGAGATGGAGTCGGAGGTCTGCGGCGTGCCGCTGCCCGGGATGTCGAACTGGAACGGTCCCTGTCCCTGCCCCTGATCGGGCGTCTGCTGCTGATCCGGCGCATCCTGCGACGAGGAGTCGGGCAGCGCGGAGGAGGCGATCTGGATGCTCCGGTTCAGGGCGCTCACGATGCCGGTCGTGACGGAGTTCGCCAGTCCCAGCGGCGCGCCCAGCGCGACGGCCGTGTCTCCGACGTTGAGCTTCGAGGAGTCGGCGAACTCCATCGGGGTGAGCCCCTTGGCATCCTTCAGCTTGATCACGGCAAGGTCGTAGATCGGGTCGGTCCCGACCACGGTCGCCTCGAAGATGCGCCCGTCCGACGTCGTCACGCGGATCGTCGGATCGGCGACCGCGCCGCCCAGCGTCACGACGTGCGTGTTGGTGAGCACGTATCCGTCGTCGCTGATGATGACGCCGGACCCGCTGCCCGCCTGGTCGGAGCCGGCGACCTCGATGGTCACGACGGAGGGAAGGGCTGCCGTGGCGACGGCGGTCGTCTCGTTGACGGATCCGGGGTTGTTCACCGTCACGGTCTGCGGCCCTGTGGCCGTGCCCGACGACGGGCGGTCCTGGATGCCGTTGAGCAGCGCCCCTCCGCCGAACCCGGCGACTCCGCCGACCAGGGCTGCGGCCACGATGAAGGCGGCGAACTTCGCGCCGCCACGAGGCTTCTGCTCCTTGGTCTTCGTCCCGTCGCCGTGGGCGCCGTACGGAGCGCCGTCGCCGAGAGGCTGGGTGGGCTGCGTGTGCGCGGTCGCGGTGGGGATGCCGAACGCGGCTCCCTGCGCAGTGGCCGTT
>NZ_QOAY01000039.1:0-4017 GCF_003314775.1 Microbacterium sp. H6
CGGCGCCGGTGTGGCTGCGCGGTTGCACCTACGGCGCGTGGGCCGGAACGGCCACCTTCATCCGGGAGTGCCCCGGGTCGGCGAACGACGTCAACGCGAACGTCGACGGCGCCGAGGATTCGAAGAGCCTCGTGTTCCGCGTCAACCGCGACGTCATCATCCTCAACGACGCGGTGGGCGGAGCGGCCTGGCTGGCGAACGAGAGCCTGCAGCGCGTCGACAACTGGAACGACCTCACCCCGCCGGAGGGCGAGACCGAGAACGAGGACGACTCGACCGAGGAGACCGTCGAGACCACGCTCCCCGAGCGCAAGGAGGAGAACACCCCTCCGATCGCCGAGGACGACACGTTCGGTGTGCGCCCCGGCGTGACGACGATGCTCCCCGTGCTCGACAACGACAACGATCCGGACGGCGACGTCCTGGTCGCGACCCTCGCCGAGGCCCAGCCCGCTCTCGGCACGATCCAGCAGGTGCAGAACGGCGGATCCCTGCAGATCGCGGTCGACGAGGACGCGACCGGATCGACCACCTTCACCTACGAGGCCGATGACGGTCGCGGCGGGAAGGACACGGCAGCGGTCACGCTGACCGTCTACGACAAGAGCGTGAACACCGCTCCGGTGCCCAAACGGCACACCAGTCTCACCGTGGAGACCGGCGGAACGATCTCGTACAACATCCTCCCGGACTGGATCGACCCCGAGGGCGACGATGTCTACCTCAAGGAGGTCGTCCCCGCGCCGGGCGACGAGGTCGACTTCAGCACCGACGGCCAGATCACGTACAAGGCGACCGCGAGCCAGCAGGGACGCAAGGACGTGCAGGTCACCGTCGCCGACGGATACGGGGAGAGCGCCACCGCGACGGTGACCCTCGATGTCCGACCGGAGGGCTCGACCAAGCCCAAGACCAACGCCGATCACGTCGTGACCCGCGTCGGCGAGCAGGTCACCGTGGCACCGCTGGCCAACGACACCAGTTCGGGGCGCGAGCTGCTGCGACTCGGCCGCGTGAACGAGGTTCCCGGCGCGACCATCGTCACGGACGGGCCGAACAAGACCTTCTCCTTCACCGCTGATGCTCCCGGCACCTACTACGTGCTGTACCTGGCGACCGCCGGCCCCGAGAACGGCGAGGGGATCGTGCGCGTCGACGTGCTCGAGGCGAGCGAGACGGATCTCCCTCCGGTCGCCGTGCGCGACGTGGCGCTGCTGCCGACGGGCGGCGATGTGCTCATCGGCGTGCTCGCGAACGACGTCGACCCCGCCGGCGGCATCCTGGTGGTGCAGTCCGTCTCGATCGACGACGACTCGGGCATCTCCGTGTCGGTCATCAACCACGAGACGCTTCGCATCACCGATCAGGGCTCGCTCACCGACCAGGCGCGCATCAAGTACCGCATCTCCAACGGCTCCAAGTCGGCGGAGGGTGAGGTGGTGGTCATCCCGATCCCCGCGCCGGACAAGCTCCTGCAACCCGTCGTGAACGACGACACGGCGATCGTGCGCGCGGGCGACGTCGTCACCATCCCGGTGCTCGACAACGACACGCACCCGAACGACGACGTCATGCACGTCGTTCCCGAGCTGGTCGAGCCGCTGGTCGACCCGGAGGACGGCGAGGCGTTCGTCTCGCAGGACACGATCCGGTTCAAGGCCGGACCCGTCGCGAAGACCGTGTACCTCACCTACGAGGCGGTCGATTCGCGCCAGCAGAAGGACGCCGGCTACGTCACGATCCAGATCCTTCCGGTCGACGAGGAGACGAACGCCGCTCCGCGCCCGCAGGACCTGGTGGCCCGCGTGCTCGCCGGGTCGACCGCGAACATCGCCGTCCCTCTCGACGGCATCGACGCCGACGGCGACTCGGTCGAGCTGATCGACATCGCCTCCAGCCCGCAGAAGGGGCGCATCACCGAGACGGCGCAGAACTACTTCACGTACGAGGCGTTCGACGACTCCTCCGGTGTCGACGTGTTCCGCTATCGCGTGCGCGACCGCCTCGGCAAGGAGGGCATCGCCACGATCCGGGTGGGCATCGCACCGGGCGAGCAGATCAATCAGAGACCGTTCGCGGTGAAGGATGCCGTGGTCGTGCGGCCGGGTCGCGAGATCTCGGTGCCGGTGATGCTGAACGACTCCGACCCCGAGGGCGACAAGATCATCCTCGTGAAGGACGGCCTCGAGGTTCCGACCGAGACGGGCATCACGGCCCGCGTCTCGGGTGATCGGGTGCTGGTGCAGGCGCCGAACCGCGAGCTCGAGACGTCGCTGCAGTACACGATCCGCGACGCGAGGGGCGCCGAGGCGACCGCGGCGCTGCAGATCACCGTCGACGAGGACGTCCCGCTGCAGGCGCCCGTCGCGCGTGACGACCGTGTGCGGCCGACCGACCTCACCGACGGCACGATGAGTGCCGACCTCGACATCCTCAAGAACGACGAGGACCCGGACGGCACCACCGATCGCCTGAAGCTCGTGCTCGGAGAAGGCGCGACCCAGCTGGAGAACGGCAAGGTGCGGGTCACCGTCACCGAGCAGCTGCAGCTCATCCGCTACACGATCACCGATCAGGACGATCTGGCCGCATCCGCGTTCATCTTCGTGCCGGCCGAGTCCGACCTGCGGCCGATCCTGGATTCGACCAAGCCGCTCGAGGTCATGAGCGGCGAGACCAGGGAGATCCCGCTCTCGAAGTTCGTCACCGTCGCAGGCGGGGGGACCGCGCGGATCACCGAGCATGCCAAGGTGAACGCCGTGTACGCCAACGGCGACGACCTCGTGAAGGACGAGACCACCCTGGTGTACACCTCGGCCGAGGGCTACTTCGGGCAGGACTCGCTCACGTTCGAGGTCACAGACGGCACGGGGCCGGACGACCCCGAGGGCCGTACGGCGACGCTGAGCATCCCGATCAACGTGCTGCCGCCGGAGAACCAGCAGCCGGTGTTCACGGGCGCAGAGGTCATCGTCGCTCCGGGCGAGAAGGCATCGACGCTCGACCTGGCCGCCCTCACGGCCGACCCCGATCCGGAGGATGAGGGCAAGCACAGGTACAAGTACGTCAGCGGTGCGGGCAAGGGCATCACCGCCAAGATCGACGGCTCGAAGCTGCTCGTCGAGGCCTCGTCCGACGTCGAGAAGGGCACGGTGTCCTCCCTGAAGCTGGAGATCACCGACGGGACGACGGAAGCCGTCGAAGGCACCGTGACCGTGCGCGTCGGCGCCTCGACCCGCCCGCTTCCTGCTGCGAACACCGACACGATCTCGGAAGCGGATCAGGGCAAGAGCATCACGGTGCCCGTGCTCGCGAACGACTACAACCCGTTCCCGGAGACCCCGCTCAAGCTGATGACTGCTGCCACGGAGTCGGGCTCCGGCGGCGCGGCCGTGAAGGGCGATCAGGTGGTCGTCACGCCTGACGCCAGCTTCGTCGGAACCATGGTCGTGCGCTACCGCATCCAGGATGCGACGAAGGATCCCGACCGCGAGGCCAACGGCCAGATCGTCGTGACCGTGCAGGGCGTGCCGGAGGCACCGGGCACCCCGCTGGTGTCGAGCGTGCAGGACCGCACCGTCGTGGTCTCCTACGGCGCACCGTCGAACAACGGCGCCGAGATCACCAAGTACACGGTGAAGTCGGTCGGCGGCAGCCCGTACTCGAAGGAATGCCGCTCGACGACGTGCACGCTCGACGGCCTCACAAACAACGTGGAGTACACCTTCCAGGTGACCGCGACCAACCGGGTCGGCGAGTCGAAGCCGTCCGGCACGTCGGCGGTCGCCCGTCCGGACGCTCGTCCCGACACCCCGACCCCGCCGACGCTGACCTTCGGCGACAAGTCGCTCAAGGTCGCGTGGGCCACCCCGACCACTCCCGGCTCTCCGGTGGAGAGCTACACGCTGGAGATCTCGCCGGCTCCGCCGTCCGGGGTCTCGCAGAAGCAGGCCACCGGGAACTCGATGACCTGGGAGGGTCTCGAGAACGGCGGCATCTACCAGGTGCGCGTGCAGG
>NZ_QOAY01000153.1:0-7657 GCF_003314775.1 Microbacterium sp. H6
TCAGCCCGCGGAGGGCGAAGGGGTGGTCGCGAATCGCGCGGGGCGTCCGGTCGCGGTCTCCACCGTCGACGGCGTGACCCGGGCGGTGGGCGCCGTGTGCACGCACCTCGGCGGAGTCCTCAGCTGGAACGACGCGGACTGCACCTGGGACTGCCCCCTGCACGCATCGCGCTTCGCCCCGGACGGGACGCGCATCGAGGGTCCGGCGCTCCGCGACCTCACCCCGCTGTCGTCGGCGGACCCGGAGTGACGTCGGCCGAAGGGGGCGGGCCGTCCCACCCCTGCTGCGGCGTCTCGCCGTTCTCGCGGAACACGTACTGCGACACGAGTTTGCGCTGGCTGCTCGACCAGTCGATCGCAGGACGACGCTGCTCCGGCGGCAGGTAGCCCAGCCGGTAGACGGCCATGAGCTCGAGGTCGTCGGGCACGCGCAGCAGCTCGACGATCTCGTCCCAACGCCCCGGCACCTCCATCGGGAACGAGATGAACTGGATGCCCATGCCGAGCTCGACTGTCGTGAGCCACACGTTCTCCATCGCCGCGCCCATGCTGAACACCGAGTAGAACGACGACAGCTGTCCCGGTCGGTACTCGCTGCGATCGAGCATGACGCCCAGCAGCAGTGGTGATCCCGCGACGAGCTTCCGGTTCTCGGCTCCGAGGGTCTTCGGCACTCCGAACGTGTTCATCAGCGTCTGGCCGCGCTTGGTGAACACCTGGCTCGTGAACGGTCGGAGCGCTGCGGGCAGCTTGTCGAACAGCATGCCGCTGCGCTTCTCCTCCATCTCGGCCTGACTGAAGCGGAAGTACGGCTTGTAGCGCTCGAAGAAGGTGCCGTTCGACATCGCCTCGGTCATGCTCTCGCCGGAGATGCGGGCGATCTGCTCGATCGTGTCTCGGCTCTCGATCACGACGAACCGCCAGGGCTGACTGTTCAGCTGCGACGGCGCACGCCCCGCCGCCTCGAGAAGGATGCGCTGATGCTCTTCGGAGACCGGGTCGGGCAGGAACGCGCCGTTCGTGGTCTTACGGCGGCGGATGGCGTCGAGCAGCTCCATGCGTTTCACTTCCGGTCGGCGGTGGACCGCGAGAGCAGCAGCCCCGCGATGATGAAGGGAGCGGCCGTGAGGGCGACCACCGGGTGCCGTCGGCCGTGCGTGCCGAGATACGGGATCGCCGCAAGCGGCGCGGCGACGGGGAGCAACGCGAGTGCGGCGCGACGACTCTGTCCGCGCGGGCGGCCCCACAGTGCTGCGCTCAGCGCCAGACCGGTCGTGAGGCACGTGGCGATGTACAGCAGGTGGTGCAGCCACCGGAAGTTCCGTGTGTCGACGACCCGCGCCGCGACGGCCGTGCCGAGAGCGCAGTTCGCTCCGTACGCCGTTGCCGCGGCGACGAACAGCGGCGCCGCATTCGTGCGCCGGGGTCCGTGAGCCATGCCCCGACCCTACGCCCGGGGCTGCTCTGCGATCGCCCCCTTGCGCCCCGCGCGCCCGTTCGGTACGGGCCCGACGCACTTCCGGTCGCGATATGACAGCCGAAACCGTGGCTGAGGCTGGCATATCGCGACCGGAGGGGGCGACTCAGAGGTTGCCGTCCGCGTAGATGCGAAGGGCGTCGCGTACGAACTCCGCGCCGTGCGTGCCGCCGGACGATGTCGCATAGTTCGCGCCGAAGCGCGGATCCGCGACGTACATCTCGCCGAGGCCGATCACGTACGCCTTGACGTCTCCTCCGGCCGCGGCCGCAGGAGTGCCGGGGATGCCCGTGAGCCACTCCACGTGGCGTCGCGCGATCTCCTGGGCTTCGCGGGAAGACGGATCGATGCCGCTCTCCGCCGCCGCGATCCAGTCGCGTCCGAGGTCGGACACGCGCTTCTGCCACTCGCCGCGTTCGGAGTCGGTCATACCGCGCCACCAGCTGTCGCTGTCGGCGTATGCCTTCTTCCCCCAGCGTTCCTCGACCTCGTCCTTGTACTTCGTATGGTCGAAACCGTCGAACATGTTCTCTGCCATGAGGTTCTCACCTCCTCTCAATGCCGTGATGGTGGATTCGACCGACGCGATCTGTCGCGCCAGCCTGGTCTGTTCGTCGCGCAGCAGCGCGAGATGGGTCTCGAGCGCCGAGGCCTCGACCGCCCCGGCGTCCGCGCTGGATGCCGATCCCAGCACCTCCGCGACCTGCGGCAGCCCGAGTCCGAGCTCCCGCAGCAGCAGGATGCGCTGCAGACGCACGAGGGCGTTCCTGTCGTAGTGCCGATAGCCGTTGGACGCGATGCGCGACGGCGGCAGCAGCCCGACCTCGTCGTAGTGCCGGAGCGTGCGACTCGTCGTACCCGCCAGCCGCGCGATCTCCTGGATAGACCAGTCGTCCTTCTCCATCGCCCCTCCGTTCTCCATCGCCCCTCCGTTCCTCGCTCGACACCCTCGACTCTGCCCAACACCTCGACTCTAGAAGTTGACGCAGCGTCAAGGTCAACCACGCTCCGGTCGCGATATGTCAGCTGAAAATGCGCGGCAGGGTGTCATATCGCGACGGGAGCGGTGAGTGCCCTTGACAAGGACGAGATATATCGTGTTATCGTGGCGACACACGATATATCGTGACCCCAACCCAGGAGAAGCAGACATGACCGAGAAGTGGCTCATCGCCCCCGGCGAGGAACGTGTCATCGACATCGAATCCGTCACCCGCCTCAAAGTGGGCCTCGTCGGCGGACAGGTCGACATCATCGCCCACGACGAACCGGGCATCCGCATCGAGGTGCACGGCGTCACCACCAAAGACCTGCGCATCGAGTCCCACGACGGCGAGGTCGAGATCGACCACCCGCAGCTGGGATGGGACAACTTCCTCGAGGTGTTCCGCAACTTCGGCTCGGGCGGCCCCCGCGCCGAGGTGAGCGTCGCCGTCCCCCGCGCGATCGCCCTGAACCTCGGTGTCGTCAGCGCCGGCGCCCTGGTGTCGGGACTCCGCAACGACGCCCGCCTCAACACGGTGTCCGGCGACATCATCGTCGACACCCTGATCGGCGACCTCACCGTGAACTCCGTCTCGGGCGATGTGCAGGTGCGCGGACTCACCGGCTCGATCAGCGCGAACAGCGTCTCGGGCGACGTGGCCGTCACGGGCGTCGTGCGCCGGGCAACGGTCGACATCGTCTCCGGCTCCACGCTGGTCGATGCCGCAGGAGACGTGAACACCATCACCGTCAACTCGGTCTCGGGCGGGACCACCGTGCGTCTGGACGAGTCTCTCGCCGCGAACTACGTGATCCGGTCGCTGAGCGGACGCCTGCTGATCGACGGCGTCGAGCGCAGCACCTCGGGCCCCAGCAACTACACCGGCACCACCGGGGAACTCGCGGGGCGCTTCGTCGACCTGCGCGCGAACTCCGTCTCCGGTGGAGTGACCGTGCTCCGCCGCTCCCCCGCTTCGATCGCCGACGACCCGGAGTGGGAAGCATGAGCCCCGCGGTCTTCTCCCACGGCGACCTGCGCCTGTATCTGCTGTCGCTCCTCGCCGAGGCGCCCCAGCACGGTTACGGCATCATCCAGTCGCTCACCGATCGCACCGGTGGCACCTACACGCCGAGCGCCGGCACCATCTACCCGCGACTCGCGAAGCTCGAGGAGGAGGGCCTGGTCTCCAAGACCGTCGACGGCCGAACCACCATCTACTCCATCACCGAAGCCGGTCGGGCCGAGCTCGCCTCGCGCGAGGGCGACCTCGCCGGCATCGAGGCGGGACTCACCGACTCGGTACGACTGATCGCGAGCGAGGTGCGGCAGAGCGTCAAGGATGCGATGAAGAGCCTCCGCGCAGATCTGGCAGCGGCGGAGAAGGACGAGCGGAGCGCGGCGAAGAACCGTCCACGCACGGCCACCGACGACTCCCGTCTCGTGAGCCGCGAGGAGATGCACCGTGCGGATGCCGTGATCAACGCCTTCCGGGCCAGGGTGCGCACCGACCTTCGCACCCACATCGCCAAAGGCGGCACGCTGTCCCCGTCGATCGTCACCGAGCTCGAGGAAGCCCTGGATACCGCAGCCCGAGGCGTGACGGTCGCACTGAGCGGCTCCGGTTCCTGAACAGCTCCGGGTCCTGACCCTCCGGGACCCGAGTCCCCGATCAGACGGAACCCGCCCGACCACACGGAACCCGCCCGACCACGCAGAAGGTGTCGGCATCCATCGCGGATGCCGACACCTTCTTTCTGGTTCTCTGTGCGGTCGGACGGACTACTTCTCCGGCCAGATCTCCTTCTGCTCGTCCGGCACCGACTCCCCGAGCGGCACCACGAGGACGGAGCGATGCTGACGATGGGCCAGACGAGCGGCGACCGACCCGGTGAAGAACTCCCTGATGGACTCGCCGATGCCGCGCTTGCGAGTGCCCACGACGATCAGCTGGGCGTCGAGCTTGTTCGCGAGCTGCTTGATCGCCAGCGCGGGGTCTCCCACCAGCTGCCGCGCCGTCCACGTGATGTCCGTGCCAGCGAGCATGCCCGCGGCCGCCGCCTCGACCGCCTCGAACTCCGCAGCACCGGCATCGAAGTTGATGTCGATCGGAGCCGAATGCACGTAGCCGTCCGGGTCCTCGTACGTGACGAATCGAGTGACGTCGACATGCGCGACCACCAGCGGCGCACCGAGCAACCGCGCATAGCGCACGGCCTCGTCGATGACGTGTCGGTCCTGGTCCACCTGCATGCCGACGATGACGGCTTTCTGCAGCGCCGCGTTCTGTGCGGCCTCGTCGGAGGGAGTGGAGGTGTCGTCGGTCATGAAGATCGTTCCCTTCAGCAGCCTGGCGTCAGCCAGAGGGGCTTACCCGCGTGCTATTCTGAATGCTACTCTTACCGGCTTTGATCCGGTGTCGTGAAAAATGCCGCGGGCCTCGAACCCCGCCGCTTAACTCGTGAGGGGGTCTCGCGCATGGGCCGTGGCCGTCAGAAGGCGAAGCACACAAAGATCGCCCGCGAACTCAAGGCGTACAGTCCGTCGGTGAACTACTCCGCGCTCGAGCGCGAGCTGGGTCATCCGACAGACGAAGACGCATATGTCGACAAGTGGGCAGATGACTACGCCGACGAAGATGAGGACGAACTAGAGAAGGCCTGACCGCCCCTCTGTTCGTGACACCCGCACGACGTGCGGGTGTTTCTTCGTGCTCCGGGGCCGGCAGCTGAGAGGATCTCCTCATGCCTCGCGTCGTCGCCCTCTACCGTCACCCGATCAAGGGCCTCACGCCCGAACGACGTGAATCCCTGACGGTGCAGTCCGACGGCAGAGTCGGCGGCGATCGCGTGCTCGCGTTCCGGTTCGCAGACGCGACCGAGCCGGAGGACCGCGACGGTTTCGACTATTGGCCCAAAGCCAAGGGGCTCGCCCTCCAGGATTTCCCCGCGCTCGCCGCTCTGCGCACGAGTTACGACGACGGGAGCCGCCGCATCCGTATCGTTCACGCCGGTGCGACACTCGTCGACGCAGGCATCGACGAGGAGGGGCGCCGGGAGATCGCGGATGCCGTCACCGACTTCGTCCTCGCCACCCCCGAGGGTCGCCGCCTCCGACGGCCGGGCCGCCTTCCGATCGTGCTCGTCGGCGACGGCGAGACGTCCCGCTTCCAGGACCGCTCGCGCGGCTACGTCTCGGTGCACAGCCGGGGCAGCATCCGCGCACTGGGCGAGGCGCTCGGGATGAGCATCGACGATCGGCGATTCCGTTCGAACATCGTGATCGATGACGCCGACCCGTGGAGCGAACTCGAGTGGACGGACGACGTGCGCATCGGGGAGCTGTGCTTCCGCGCCGCCGGCCCCATCGTGCGCTGCCTGGCGACCCACGCGAACCCCGACGACGGCCGGCGGGACGCGAAGGTCCTCACCAC
This sequence comes from Microbacterium sp. H6, assembly GCF_003314775.1. Lineage (NCBI taxonomy): Bacteria > Bacillati > Actinomycetota > Actinomycetes > Micrococcales > Microbacteriaceae > Microbacterium > Microbacterium sp. H6. Next base: position 5,893 of record NZ_QOAY01000153.1, read on the forward strand.
CCTCACCGGAGCGTTCGGCCAACAGGAGCCGACCCTCGGACGGCTGCTTCTCCCCGGCTGGCCGGCCGCGGATGACGACGGCGCTCAGCACGGTGGCGTCGTCCACGTCGGCGACGAGCTCCTCGCCCGCTGAGCGCCACGCTCGAACGGGCGGGTTGCTCGATGTCAGCGCTCCCTTTCCGTATCGCCTTTTCGGCCGAGAGGTCATCATCTCAGGCTTGTGAGCGCAAACATTTTCTGATTTGATGTGCATGTGATCGACGGCGCCACGACGCCAATCCCCGCCCAGGGCGATCCGCAGGAACATGACCTCAAAGAGGAGAACAGCATGGCAATCACCCCTCGCTTCACCCGCACCGCCGCGATCGTCGCCGTCGGCGCGGTGTCGGCCTTCGGCCTCGCAGCCTGCTCATCCGGTGATTCCGGAGACGACGGCGCCGGCGGCGAACCCGTCACGATCGAGTACCTGCACCGTCTTCCCGATGGAGAGGGCATGACCCCGACGTCCGAGATCGTCGATCGCTGGAACGCCGAGCACCCCGACATCCAGGTCAAGGCGACGAAGTTCGACGGCAAGTCGAGTGACATGATCCTCAAGCTCGAGACCGACGTCAAGGCGGGCAACGGACCCTGCCTCGCGCAGACGGGATACTCCGAGGTGCCGCAGCTGTTCGTCAAGGGTCTGCTGCAGGACGTGGCGGACGAGGCCAAGAAGTACGAGGACGACTTCTCGGCCGGAGCCTTCAGCGGCATGAAGGTCGGCGACGCCATCGTCGGCCTCCCCCAGGACACCGGACCTCTCGTGTACTTCTACAACGAGGCCGAGTTCCAGGCGCTCGGGCTCGATGCCCCGAAGACGCTCGACGACCTGACGGCGGACTCCGCCACGGCAGCGGCTGCCGGCAAGTACGTCACGGCGTTCACCCCCGATGAGGCGCAGAACTGGCTCGCCGCCCAGTCGGCTGCGGCAGGCGACACCTGGTTCAGCACCGCCGGCGACGAGTGGAAGGTCGACGCCGAGGGTGCGGGCTCCGAGCGCGTCGCCGCGTTCTGGCAGGGCCTGCTCGACGGCAAGCAGACCCTCGCGACCGAGCGCTGGGGCGAAGGCTTCACGGCCGCCCTCAACGACGGCAGCCTCATCGGCCACGTCGGCGCGGCATGGGAGGCCGGATTCCTCCTCGACTCGCTCGACGGCACCCCGGCAGAAGGACAGTGGCGCGTCGCCCAGCTCCCCGACTTCGGTGCCGGCGCCATGAGCGGCCCCGACGGCGGTTCCGGTGTCTCGGTCATGAAGGGCTGCGAGCACCCCGCCGAGGCGATGGAGTTCAACGACTGGTTCAACACCCAGGTCGACGACCTCGCGTCGCAGGGCCTCGTCGTGGCCGCGAAGGGCGACGTGGAGACCCCCGAGAAGATGCTGCGCCAGTTCGGCGGACAGGACGTGCTCGCCGAGCTCGGCACCGCCACCGAGAACCTCAACCCCGACTTCCCCTACGCGCCGGGCTTCTCGACGCTGTCGAAGATGAACGAGACCGCAGCGGCAGCCGTGGCCGGCACCGCGACGGTCGCCGACATCTTCACCACGGCGCAGGACACGGCAGTGGCCTCTCTGAAGGACCTCGGCCTCCCGGTCGCGGAGTGACCGGGCGAGAAGGCATCATCGGATGATCGACGGCGGAGTGCACGCGCAATCGTGCACTCCGCCGTCGTCTTGACATCGAGAGGCGACACCATGGTCACAGTGACCGAGACGCGGGGCGCGGCA
>NZ_QOAY01000153.1:7671-29888 GCF_003314775.1 Microbacterium sp. H6
AAGCTCCGCCGCGCAGCCCCACGGATCCGGCCCGCAGACGCCGGTTCGGAACCCGGAGGGAAGGCCTCACGGGCTGGCTGTTCATGACGCCGTTCGCGGTGCTGTTCGTACTGGTCTTCCTGGTCCCGATCATCGTGTCGATCCGGTCGTCGTTCTTCGCACAGGTTCCCGCGGGTGACGGACTCTACGGCGGCGGTGAGCTCGTCGACACGTTCGTCGGTCTGGAGAACTTCATCACCGCCGCGACCAACGGGGCGTTCTGGACCGGCATGGGTCGCGTGGTGCTCTATGCCGCGCTGCAGATCCCGGTGATGATCCTCGTCGCCCTCGGACTCGCCCTGCTGCTTGACTCGTTCATCGTGCGCCGTCCCACCCTCTTCCGGCTCTCCTTCTTCCTCCCCTACGCGGTTCCCGGCATCATCGCGGCGATGATGTGGCTGTACCTCTACACCCCGGAGGTCTCACCCTTCCTGCCGTTCCTCCCCGAGGGCACCGACTTCATGGCGCCGGGAACGATCCTGCTCTCGATGGCGAACATGACGACCTGGACCTACACGGGGTACAACATGCTCATCTTCCTGTCAGCACTGCAGGCCGTCCCCCGTGACCTGTACGAGGCCGCGCGCCTCGACGGCGCGTCCGGCTTCCAGATCTCGATGCGCATCAAGGTGCCGCTCGTGCGGGGAGCCGCGCTGCTCGCCGTGCTGCTGTCGATCATCGGCACCATCCAGCTGTTCAACGAGCCGGTCGTGCTGCAGGCCGCGAACTCGTGGATGGGCAAGGACTTCACGCCCATGATGCTCACCTACAACACGATGATGGGCGAGATCTCGCCGTCCGGCAGCGGCCCCGCATCGGCATACTCCCTGCTCATGGCTCTGATCGCGGGTGTGCTCGCGATCGTGTACGCGCTGCTGCAGCGCCGGAAGGGCGACGCATGACCACCACGCGCCTCATCACCACAGGAGCTTCCCCGCGCCGACGGCCCCGCAGATCGCGCGACGTGGACGCCCCGCCACCCTCGATCGCCCCCACACCGGCCGCTCGGGCGTTCGGCATCGTCGCGCTCGTCGTGGCCACGCTGTACTTCCTCGTGCCCGTGTACTGGCTGATCGTCGCGTCGACAAAGAACAACACCGACCTCACGTCGACCTTCGGCTTCTGGTTCGCCGACTGGAACCTCGGCACGAACTACGACAGCCTCATGAACTGGACACAGGGGCTTTTCTGGCGGTGGGTCGGCAACTCGATGCTGTACTCCGTGAGCGCGGGCGTCATCGGCACCCTGTTCGCGGTGATGGCCGGTTACGCGATCGCGAAGTTCGCCTTCCCCGGCAAGCGCATCGCGGTGGGTGTCATCATGGCGGGGCTCCTGCTCCCGGTCGCACTGCTGACCGTTCCGCTGTACATCGAGTTCCAGGCGCTCGGACTCACCAACACCGTCTGGGCGATCATCATCCCGTCTGCGGTGTCGCCCTTCGGCGTCTTCCTCGGCATGGTCTACGCCCAGTCGTCGGTGCCGACCGAACTGCTGGAAGCCGCCCGCATCGACGGTGCCGGCGAGGCGCGCATCTTCTTCACGATCGTGATGCGGCTTCTGGGTCCGGCGATGGTGACGATCTTCCTGTTCATCTTCGTGGCCACCTGGAACAACTTCCTGCTGCCGCTCATGATGATCTCGAGTCAGGATCTGAAGCCTGTGACCCTCGGGCTCTACGGGATGGTGAGCTACTTCGCCCCGGACAAGGGAGCCGTCATGCTCGGCGCCCTGCTCGGAGTCATCCCGCTCGTGCTGTTGTTCTTCGCCCTGCAGAAGTACTGGCGCTCCGGCCTCGCCGCCGGCGCTGTGAAGGGCTGATCCGGTCCCCACCCGTCGGCCCCCGCACGGCACCCCGTCCGCCCTCGGCACTGCGCCGAGGGCGGACTTCTGCGTGTGGGGAGGTGATTGCGCCCGTGATCTTCCTCCCGACGGGGAGAAGTCCTTCCGTAAGGGTGGGCCTGAGGAGGGCCCGAGGAGGGTGGGCATGGCCCGGCCCGCCGCAGGCCCCTTGCATGTGCTGTCCTCGTGGGGAGGAGAGCTCTTCAACCGGCGGCAACTGCGGGAGGAGACCACCGCCCAACGAGGAGAACTCCTCCCGACACGGAGAGCTCCTCTCGACGAGGCGAACTCCTCCCGACACGGAGAGCGGGCCGGCACCGTGACACACGGAAAGAGGCGGTCCGGGAGGGATGCTCCCGGACCGCCTCTGCTCATCACGCGAAGGTCAGCTGTGGCGGCGCCTCCGCAGCCACAGGGTCAGGCCGAGGCCCATCGCGAGCAGGGCCGCGAGCGCCGCCCCGGACCAGATCGCGCCGTCGGCACCGGTCGTCGCGAGGTTTCCGCCGCTTCCACCGCTGCCTATCGCAGCCGTGACGGCGAGGTCGCCCCGAGCCAGCTCGACACCCTGAGCATCGGTCGCGACGAGTGCGTGCGCGCCAGCCGGTGTCGACGCCGGGATCGTGACGGTCGCGACCGCGTCGCCTTCTGCTGACACGGTCACCTCGCCGATCCGCACGGGCTCGGAGTGCAGCCACAGCTGCACCAGCGCATCGGCCTCGAAACCGCTCAACTGCACGGTCACGCTCGCTCCGGCGACAACCGAACCGATGGAGGCCGTGACGGTCGCCTTCTTCCCCGGCTTCGCCTTCTTGACCTTCAACGGTGCGCTCGCGAGTTCGGCGCCTGCCGCATCCCGCACGATGACCCGGTGCTTCCCGACCTCGGTGTTCGTCGGGATCAGCAGCCGCGTCGTCAACGCACCCTCCGCATCGACCGTGGCCTCCGTCAGTCCGGAGCCGTCGAGCCAGACCGAGACCGTCGACCGCGGCGCGAAGCCCGTGAGCGCCATGCCCACCGTCTCGCCGGCGCGCACCGTGTCGCTGTCGAGCCCGAGCTTCGGGTCGATCACCGGGTTGCACGCACTCAGGTCATCCGCAGGACGGGTCGCCGGGGCGTGGCCGGCCCGCGGTGCAGAGGATCCGTAGACGGCCATCTCGGCGACTGCGGCGAACTGTGTTCCCGAGATCGAAGAGAGCGCCGTCACGCGGATGTAGCGAGCCGTGGTCTCCGCGAAGTCCACGTCCTGCCACTCGGCGACGTTCTTCCACTCCCCCGAGGCGACGGGTGTGTACGCCTGTCCGTCCGTCGACACCGCGACCTCGTATCCCTTGATGGGTCCGTTCTGGTTGGCACCGCGACGCAGGTACGAGATGCCGTCGACCTGCTCGGCAGCACCGAGGTCGAACGTCAGCACGTGCGGGTACGAGGTGGCCGCCGAACTCCACCGACTGTGCCAGAACGTGCCGGCGTTGCCGTCGAGCATGTTCGCGGCAGCGCCGTCTTCGCCCGAGGTCTCCTCCGAGCTCGCCGTCGCGGAGATCTGCGCGTTGGGGATGCGTGCCCGCGAGGACACCGACACCTCCTGGGTCGTGCTGACCGTACGCACATCGCAGTCGGCGAGATACGTCGCCGCTATCCCGATGCCGACCGTCGTACCCGCCGCCTCTGCCGGCGCGGTGACCAGCCAGGTGGTCTCCACACTGTCGCCGGCCGCGACCTCGTCGAACAGGTTCGACGAACCGTCGGCGACCTCGACCACATAGCCCTCCGGAACCTCGAGCTGCACGCCGATGTTCTCCACGGCGATCGACTCGCTGTTGGTGAAGGTGGTCGTGAACGCGGTCTGTGCCCCGGGGCTCAGGACGCCCGCTTCGCCCGAGACGGTCGCGCAGGGCGTGCCGCCGGCCGTGGGGCCGAGGTCGGTGACGGTGAAGTCGTCCAAGACGAAGTCCACGTCCGGTCCGCCCACGCGCTCGAGTCCCACCCAGGTGTAGTCGCCGCAGCCGACGATCACGTCCTGCGAGAACGGCGTCGTCTCCAACGCCTGCGTGATGCCGGTGCGGCTGAGCGTGGTCGAGGTGACCTTGCCACCCGCCACCGCATCGGTGCCGGTGAGCCAGCGGTACGCCCCGCTCGCGCCGGCCTGATAGTCGAAGCCGATGCGGTACGAGTGCCCGGCCTGCAGCGGCACGAGCGTCGGATCCGTGCGGTAGACGACCCCGCTGTTCTCGGAGTGCGACATGAGCGAGTGGTCGCCGTTGAGCGTCGTGTCGACGGCCAGACCGGCGAGGGGCCCCGCATCGAACGGCTTGGCGGTGTTGCGCCACTCGCTGCTCGCGTACGGGTCATGCCGGCGCGAGATGCTGGTGCGCGGGTCGTCGATCCCGTTGGCGTCGCCCTTCACGAACGGTCCCCAACCCGCCTCGTTGCCCTCGAAGTCGTTCGAGTACACCGTGCCGGGTGCGAACGGGCCGGTGGTGTCGGCAGTGACGCGGGCATTGTCGATGCGCACCTTCGCGTCGCCGGCGACGGCACCGATCGAGACCCTCACCTCACCGGACGCCGGAGCGAGGAACGACGTCGAGCCGCGCTGGTAGTACTGGCCCGCCTTGGAGTCGGCGCGCATGTAGTTGTACGTCGGCGAGAGGTTCCACGTGCGCGTCACCGCCCCGGAGCCGGTGTCGACCGAGACGCTCACGTCACGGGTCGCGGTCGGATCGATCTGCACCTGAGCCGAGAACGCGTACCGCTGGCCGGGGGTGAGCCCGGTCACGGTCTGCGAGATCGACGAGGCAGCGGGGCCGAACACGGCGATGTTGTCGCCGCGGGACTCGTTCTTCGCACCGCCGAGGTCGGTGCGCTTGATCGTCACATCGCCCTGCGGGTTCCACACATCGAGCGAACCGGAGTTGAACCCCGGGTCGTCGAGACCGGCATCGCGGTACTCGACCGCCGCGCGCTGTGCGCCGCCCTGCGGCACCACGACGTAGGCCGCGCCCTTGTCACCGCTGAGCGTCAGCTCACCGCCGTTCGCGGTGGCCGTACCGACCTTGACGCGGCCCTGGTCACCGAGTTCGAAGACATCGAAGGTGGTGTTGCCCCGGAACGCGTCCGTGAGACCGAAGGTCTTCTCGCCGCCGGATGCGGAGTAGAAGTACATCTTGTCGGCATCGACGGGCGAGCCGGCGTCCTGGTTCGACGCCAGCGACTGCCACGGAAGCAGGTAGGAGTCGCCGCGCAGCACCGTCGCGCCGTCCATGGTGACGACCCTGGTGCTGCCGTCCATCCGCACGGCCACATCATCGGTCAGAGTCGCCTCCGCACCGGCCTCGTAGGTCAACAGGTCGAAGTGCTGCAGGAACTTGGTCGGCAGGCTCTGCGTCCAGATGTTGTCGATGAAACCGTCCCAGTTGCGGTTGCCGACCCATCCCTCGGCGTCGACCAGACGCTGCTGGCCGAGCAGGGCGTCGTTGTTCCAGACGTCGGCCTGCCCGTTCTGGATGAAGCGCACCATCGTGGAGTTGATGCCCTTGTTGGTCACGCCCCCGTAGCTGAGGTCGTTCGGCCAGTGCGACCAGACCGTGCTGTCGACGAACTTGTCGCCCCACTCCGTCGCGACCTCGAGGTCCATGCCGTTCAGCTCGTCCGCGAGCTCCTCGGCGACCCACCCGTTGGAGTAGTACACGTCGATGTAGACGCCGCTGAGGCCGGGGACCTCGTCGCGCAGCTGCTGGAAGCGGTCGAGCACGCGCCCCGTGCCGAGGTCGGCCTGCTGGTTGATGTAGTACGACTGGTCGAGCCAGTTCCAGCCCGGCTTGTAGGGCGCCGCTCCGTCGATGATCGCGGAGTCGAACGCGTTCGCCTGCGGATACATCTCCGTGGCGTTGACGTGCACGCTCATGTCGGCGTTGAGCTTCGCCCCCTCGTCGACGAGGTTGTTCAGGTCGGTCAGCCCACCCGCGCGCTCGTTGTAGTTCCCGCCGTAGTCGGTGTTCGCGGAGTCATGGCCTTCGCTGCCGTAGCCCTTGTTGAGCACCCACTGTCCGAGGCCGTCGGTCTGGTTCGCGATGCGCTTGGTGTTGTCGAGGGTGAGGTCGAAGTAGTTCGTCGCGCTCGAAGCAAAGTTGAACGGAATCCTGCTGACGACGCGCTCTGCGACCCGGTCGGCGCCGAGACGCGGGGTGTCGACCTCGCGGTAGCGGATCGCCGCGTCCTGCCAGTCGACCGCCGCGTCACCGTTGCGGTCGGCGGCGAGGAGCACCGTGACCTTCGGCAGCGCGTAGGTGGTCACGCGGCTATCGACGGCGGTGGTCGGGTGGATCAGCCAGGCGCTGGATCCGATCTCAGCGGTGCGTCCCGCCGACTCGGTCACGCGCGTGGTCAGGCGCGTGTTCCAGGAGGCTGTGCCACCGGATGCCTGCGTCGTCGCGTTGGTGATGACACTGCCGACGAGCGCACCGTTGCCCAGGAAGGCGAAGGCCGCCCCCTTCTGGCCGGTGGCCGTCGAGGCATTGACCGCGATGTGCTCGTCGGCGTTCTTCGTGCTGTCGGGGCTGATCACGGTGCGGTCGAGCGCTGCACCGGCATCCGCGGCGCTCACGGAGAGGAACGCGTTGTCCGGGAGTCCGAGCGTGGTCACGGTGGCCCCGCCTTCGACAGCGGTGACCTCGAACCCGACGGTCCCGTCCTTCGCGACGCGGATGCTGCTGCGCACGGTCACGTCGATGCCGGTGAGCGTCGACACGTAGTCGACCCCGGTTGCCGAGGATGTCGAGGTGGTCGTCGACGGATAGGTGGTGCCGTTCACCGACCAGGTCTTCGCGGAGCTGCGCTGGCCGGCGATGCTCTCCCCGCCCACCCGGTATCCGGTGATGCGGGGGAACTCGGTCGACACGATGGCTGTCGTACCGCCGGCGGCGATCTCGACGGTCTCGTCGGTGTCGGGCGTCTCCGGTTCGGTGACGATCGGAGGCAGCGGCTCGTCGGAGAGGACCTCGATCTCACCCGCGCCTCCCCCGGTGGTGCCCTGCGCGTCGATCACGAGCAACGCCACGTAGCGGCCGTCCTTGGCGGAGTCCAGGGTGATGCGCTGCTTCTCGTCGTTCGCCGTCGGTGCGTGCAGCGTCGCCGTTGCCGAGGCCGCTCCCCATCCGCCGTCGGCCGGAGAGTTGCGCGCGACATCCGCGTCATCGGTCACATAGACCTCCACCGTCTTGGCGGCGACGCCCTGACCCTTCTTGACCGAGTAGTCGAGGGCCTTCACCGAGAGCGAGCGCTGCAGGTCGACGACGATCCAGTGCGGGAACGGGGCGTTCGCGGAGTACCGCGATGTCCACTGCGTCGCGAAGTCGCCGTCGAACGCCCCCAGCGCGGTGCCGTCGAGCGACGGCGGCGCCGGATAGGGGTCCGACTCGCTCGAGACCGCGTGCAGGCGGTAGTCGGTCTTGGGCACCGGAACGAGGTCGGCGGCCTGCGCGGCCGTCGCCGGGGTGAGCACACCGCCGATTGCGAGCGCGGTCGCCAGCACGGAGCTGAGAGCGACGGCGGCGCGGGGCGGTCGGGAAGGTTTCGACACGTCTTGCCTCTCGATCGGAGCGACGTCGGGAGGAGGGACGCCCCGGTGCGCCGCAAGTGGTCATCGACGATCCACATCGATGTTTGCGCTATCACTGTAAGCGCACGTGGTCGCCTATATCAAGGCTTTTCGCCAGGCGAGCGCAAACATGCGTCGAAGTGCTGCGGCAGCGAAACCCATTCTCCGCGCCGAGACCCACCCTCACAGCCGCCTGAGACGATGGGTCTCGGCGCGGAGGATGGGTCTCGGAGCAGCAGCAGAGCGGTCAGGAGCCGATGAACTCCTCGGTCTCGCCGAAGGAGGGCTGCTCGCGGATCTCGACCGTCGCGCCGAGTCCGTCGGTGTCGAGCACCACGATCTCGTTGCGGCCCGTCCGCCACAGCGGCGCCGGTGCGTACAGCGTCTCCTGCGGTCCGATCTTCCAGTACCGGCCGAGGAGGAATCCGTTCAACCAGACCATGCCCTTCGAGCCGTCGGGAAAGGCGAGCCAGGCGTCGAGCGGTTCGGCGATATCGAACGAGGCCACGGCGACCCCGTCGGCGGCGGGGCCGGCGGAAGGGGAGGTCGCCGCAGGAGCGTCGTGCGGGATCAGTCGATGCGTCCACCCGTTGACCAGTCGGCGACCGATCATCACGCCACGCATGATGCCCTTGCCCTCGCCGGTGTAGGGGCCGTAGTTGATGCGACCCAGGCTCTCGACGACGATCACGAGCCGGCCGACGCCACCTTCGCGCGGCAGGGGCAGAGACGTCTCGCCATCACGCTCGAGCACGCCGAGCCGAGCGCCGTCGAGGAACACCACTGCCCGGTCGTGCAGTCCGTCGACAGTGAGCGTCGCATCGGCGGGGAAGGATACGTCGGCCTCGTAGGCGACGAGCCCGTCTTCGGCGCCGAGCTCTTCGAAGGTGCGTGGTCGCGGCGAGACCTCGCCTGACGCGGGAAGCGAGGAGACCAGCTCGCTCAGGGAGGAGCGACGGTCGAGCGCTGCGGTAGCCGCACCCTGCCGCCGCGGCGCCGCGGGCACAGGCGGAAGAGCAGCTGCATGGAACGGCGCGAACATCGCTCGGAGCGCATGGAACTTCTCGTTGAGGGTGCCGTCTTCGCCGATCGGCGCATCCGAGTCATAGCTGGTGACGGTCGGCTGCAGCACCTGATCGTGATTCGCCCCGTTCCAGAAACCGAAGTTGGTGCCGCCGTGCGCCATGTAGAGGCTCACGGATCCGCCCGCACGCAGCAGCTCCTCGATGGTGCCGCCGGCACTCGCGGCCGAACGCACGTGGTGCCGCTCCCCCCAGTGGTCGAACCAGCCGCCCCACAGCTCGCTGCACATGAGCGCGTCGCCTTCACGCCGCAACTCCACGGCCCTCGCGACACCGGTGCCGAAAGTGAATGTCGCCATGGCCCCAGGCACACTGCCGTGCTCGATCATGTCGCTCGTGATGCCGTCGGCGGTCGTGAGCATCTCGACCATCCCGCGGCGGCGCAGTCCGTCACGCAGATGCGCGAGGTAGGCGGGATCGCTGCCGAACGACCCGTACTCGTTCTCGACCTGAATCGCGACGATGGGTCCGCCGTGGGCAGCCTGCAGCGGGACGAGGCGGGGGATCAGCTCGTCGTACCAGGCGTCGACGGCCGCGAGGAAGTCGGCATCGCTCGTGCGCAGAGCAGCCACGCGGCCGGACAGCCAGAACGGGATGCCGCCGTTGGACCATTCCGCGCAGATGTAGGGGCTCGGCCGCAGGAAGACATCCAGGCCCACCTCTCCGGCGAGGCGGATGAAACGCTCGATGTCGCGCCAGCCGTCGAAGCGCACATCGCCCTCGACGCGTTCGTGGAAGTTCCACGCGACATACGTGTCGACCGTGTTCGCGCCCATCGCGGCGAGGCGGCGGAGGCGGTCCTCCCACTGGTCGGGATGCACCCGGAAGTAGTGGATCGAACCGGCGATGATGCGGTGCGCGACGCCGTCGCGAAGGATCTCCCCGTCGCGCCAGGACAGGGCGGGAGCGCCGATCGGCGGCACGGCGGCCCGAGTGTCGACGGCAACGGACGCGGCGTCGACAGCCGAGGCGAGAAGGTCAGGCATAGCGCTCCAAGTACGAGTGTTTGCGTTCACATTATCGCATCACGATACTCCGCGCCTCCTGGATTCACGCCGATTGATCGCTACCATTGAGCACATGTCACCTCGTCGCCCGAGAGACGACCGCGCCCCCAGCCAGGTCGATGTCGCCCAGCTTGCCGGTGTCTCCACACAGACCGTCTCCCGCGTCATGTCGGGGCAGGACAACGTGCGCCCCGACACCGCCAGGCGCGTGCTGGCAGCGGTCGAGGAACTCGGCTACCGGGTGCACGCCGCTGCCGCCTCGCTGGCGTCCGGTCGCACACGCGTGCTGGGTGTGATCGTCGTCTCCACCGACCGCTACTCGTCGGCAGCGCTCGGCGTCGGCATCCAACAGGCGGCGGCGGCGAACGGATACACGGTCTCGACCGCAGCCGTCGCCGATCACGCGTCGGCCGAGGCCTTCCTCGAAGCCTTCGACCGACTCGAGCGCCAGGGAGCCGAGGGCATCATCCTCGGAGTGCCGCTCGAACTCGAGAGCCCGGCCATGAGGGCGCGCACCGAGCGCACGCCCGCGACCCGCAGCGAGCGCACCTCTCTCGAAGAGGATGCACCGCTCGCCGTCGATCAGCGCGCGATCGCCCGCCTCGCCGTCGAGCATCTCCTCGACCTCGGCCACAAGACCGTGTGGCACGTGTCGGGCGACGACTACTGGACCGAGACGCAGCAGCGCAGCGAGGCGTGGGAGCAGACGCTCCGCGACCGCGGGATCGTGCCCCCGCCACTGATCCCCGCCGACTGGACACCCGAGTCGGGCTACCGCGCCGGTCGCACGATCGCCGCCATCCCCGAGGCCACGGCCGTGTTCGTCAGCAGCGACGAGATGGCGTTCGGCCTGATCCGCGCGCTGCATGAGGCCGGACGCAGCGTTCCCGACGACGTCTCGGTGGTGAGCGTCGACGACATCGCCCTCGCCGCCTACGCCTCCCCGGCACTCACCACCGTCCGCCAGCCCTTCGAGGCCATGGGTCGCGCGGCGGCGCTCCGGGTGATCGCGCAGATCGAGGGCCATGAGGCGGTGGGCGAGATGCCCTCCACCGATCCTCAGCTCATCGTGCGTTCATCGACGGCCCCGCCGCGGTCGGTGAGCTGATCGAGCGCATCACCAGCGCCCGTGCCGGCGCTCCCACTCGTCCTCGACCGTGCGCCGACGACCTGCGACGATGCCCGCGGGGATGGAGGCCACGAGCACTCCCGCGACGACCAGCAGCGGAACCTGCCAGCCCGCGGTGGTCTCGTGGAGGAGCCCGACGAGCAGCGGGAAGGTCGCCGCGATCCCGTAGCCGATGCTCTGCACGAAACCGCTCAGCGCCACTGCGCTCTCCGGAGTGCGGGCGCGGATGCTCAGCAGCACGAGACTGAGCGGGAACATGATGGCCGTGAGGCCGAAGATCGCCACCCAGAGCGGCAGAGCGACGGTCGGGAAGAGCAGCAGTCCGAGAAGGCCGACCAGTCCCGCCGCCACTGCCACGAAGAACAGGGGCCTGGTGGCCTGGAAACGCACCACGAGCACGGGGACGAGCATCGAACACGGCAGACCCACCAGAGCGAACAGCGACAGCAGGAACCCTGCCGTGGCCGGGGTGACGCCGCCGATGTCGGCGAGCATGGTGGGCAGCCACGCGAAAGCGACGTACGCCATGGTGGACGAGGTGCCGAACACGAGAGCGAGCGACCAGGCCAGCGGCAGCCGCCACAGCCGCCCGAACGCCTTCGGGTTGGCGGACTGGGTCGTGATGGGTCCGGTGGATGCGGCCACCGCGTCGCGGACGTCGTCCACGCCGTCGGTCGGATCCGGGACAAGCAGCTCCGTGCTCATCGCGCGGTCGTCGGGCTCGGAGTGTGAACGCACCAGCAGCGTGATCCAGGGAACCAGAGCGAGAGCGGCCACCACACCCCACATGCCGAGCGACACCCGCCAGCCGAGACTGTCGGCGACGGGAACCGCGACCAGAGGTGGCAGGAACGTCGAGACGGCGAGCGTGGTCGAGTAGGCCGTCATCATGACGCCGAGACGGTCCGCGAAGTACTTCTTGACCAACGGCGGCAGCAGCACGTTGCCGGAACCGACACCCGCGAACACGAGAGCGGTGGCCGCGAGCAGGCTCGTCGAGTCCTGCGCGACGCCGCGCAGGAGCATGCCGGCCGCCATCAGCGTGATCGCGGCGACGGCCATCCGCTCCAGACCGAACCGCCGCTCGAACAGGGGCGTGAGCAGACCGAAGATCGCGAAGCACACCGGAGGCGCGGCACCGATCAGACCGATCACGACGGGCGAGACCGGGAAGTCCGCGGCGACGTGATCGATGACCGGCGACAGGGAGGCGACCGCGGAACGCAGCGAGAACGCCACCAGGACGATCCCCACGAGTGCGAGAGCCCGACCCTGCCACAGCGGTCGTGCGCTCGGCATCGTCATGAAGTCTGCGACCCCTCCACCCAGGCGAGATACTCGTCGGAGACCGTGCCGGTCACATATCGGCCGTCGAAGCAGCTCATGTCGAGATCCGTGAGCACGGAACCCTCGGTGATCGCGGCCTTGAGGTCTTCGACCTCCTGATACACGAGATGGTCGCAGCCGAGCTCGTCGGCGATCTCGGGGATCGTGCGTCCGTGGGCGATGAGCTCGTGACGGGACGGCATGTTGATCCCGTAGACGTGCGGGTGCCGCACGGGCGGTGCTGCCGACGCGAAGGTGACGGAGGCGGCTCCGGCATCCCGCGCCATCTGGATGATCTCCTTGGAGGTCGTTCCCCGCACGATCGAGTCGTCGATGAGGAGCACGTTCTTGCCCTGGAACTCGGTCGACATCGCGTTGAGCTTCTGGCGGACGCTCTTCTTGCGCACCGCCTGCCCCGGCATGATGAAGGTGCGGCCGACGTAGCGGTTCTTGTAGAAGCCCTCGCGGTACTCGATGCCGAGCTTGCGGGCGACCTCCATCGCGGCGGGGCGCGAGGAGTCGGGGATCGGCATGACCACGTCGATCTTGTCCATCGGCACATGCTTGGCGATCGTGTCGGCGAGCTTGTCGCCCATGCGCAGACGCGACTCGTAGACGGAGATGCCGTTCATGACGGAGTCGGGGCGGGCGAGGTAGACGTACTCGAACGCGCAGGGCGCGAGCGTCGCGGCGGTGGCGCACTGCTGGGAGAACAGCTCGCCGTCGTTGGTGATGAAGACGGCCTCACCGGGCTCGACCTCGCGCACGACCTCGTAGTCGCCGTTCTCGAGCACCAGCGACTCGCTCGCGACGACCCACTCGTCCTTGCCCTCGGCCCCTGGGACGGTCGAAGGACGACGGCCCAGGATCAGCGGGCGGATGCCGAAGGGGTCACGGAAGGCGAGCAGACCGTATCCGGCGATCACCGCGATCACCGCATAGGCGCCCTCGATGCGCTCGTGCGTGCGGGCGACGGCCTCGAACACCCGCTCGGGGTCGAGGTCGACGGTCGAGGTGGTGTTCTGCAGCTCACCCGCGAGCACGTTGAGCAGCAGCTCGGTGTCGCTCGAGGAGTTCAGGTGGCGACGGTCGCGCTTGGCCATGTCGGCCGTGAGCTCACGCGTGTTGGTGAGGTTGCCGTTGTGGATGAGGATGATGCCGTACGGCGCGTTCACGTAGAACGGCTGCATCTCCTCCTCGTTCGAGGCCGTGCCCTTGGTGGCATAGCGCACATGACCCAGACCCACGTTGCCGAGCAGGGCGCGCATGTCTCGGGTGCGGAAGGCCTCGCGGACCATGCCCTGTGCCTTGGCGTTGTGCATCACACCGTTCGCCTCGGCGGTCGCGATGCCCGTCGCATCCTGGCCGCGGTGCTGCAGCAGCAGGAGTGCGTCGTAGATGTCCTGATTGACCGGGGCAGAGCCCACCATTCCGACGATGCCGCACATGGGCTCTTACTTCGCTCCGTCCGCATAGGCGCCGACGAGGCGCACTGCTCCACCATCGACGCCCTTGGCGCCCTGTTCGAATTCACCGGCTGGACGCGGGCCGAAGCCCACGGTCCCGACCTGCCACGAGGGCATGCCCTCGGCGTTCAGAGCGGCGATCGCGGCGTCCTTCTTGTCCGCGGCGACCACCGCGAGGAATCCGATGCCGAGGTTCCAGGTGCCCTCGGCAGATTCCAGCGTGGAGCCGGCGATGTCGCTGAGCACACGGAAGACCGGACTCGGCGACCAGCTGCTGCGGTCGACCTCGGCCCAGCTGCCCTGCGGGAGCACGCGGGCGAGGTTCGCCGCGATGCCGCCGCCGGTGACATGGCTGAGCGCGTGGACGCCGCCGGACAGCTGCTCGATCAGGCGCAGCAGCGGAAGCGTGTACAGGCGGGTCGGCTCGAGGAGCGCCTCGCCCCACGTCGTTCCGAAGTCAGCGGCGTTGTCGCCGTAGGAGATGCCGGCACCGGTGATGATGTGCCGCACGAGGGAGTAGCCGTTGGAGTGCAGTCCGCTGGAAGCCACGGCGATGACCGCGTCGCCATCCTGCACGCGGTCGGCGCCCAGGATCGCATCCGCCTCGACCACACCCGTCGCCGCCCCCGCCACGTCGTAGTCGCGCGGTCCGAGCAGACCGGGGTGCTCCGCCGTCTCGCCGCCGACCAGAGCCGTGCCGGTCGCGGAGCATGCCTCGGCGATGCCGCGCACGATGTCGGCGATGCGCTGCGGATAGACCTTGCCGCACGCGATGTAGTCGGTCATGAAGAGAGGCTTCGCGCCCACCACCACGATGTCGTCGACGACCATGCCGACCAGGTCCTGGCCGATCGTGTCGTGCTTGTCGATGGCCTGCGCGATCGCGACCTTCGTGCCGACGCCGTCGGTACTGGTCGCGAGCAGCGGACGACGGAAGTCGCGCAGCGCGCTGGCGTCGAACAGGCCGGCGAATCCGCCGACACCGCCGAGCACTTCGGGGCCGTGCGTCGCGCGTACGGAGGACTTCATCAGCTCGACGGCGAGATCACCTGCAGCGGTATCGACGCCGGCTTCGGAATAGGGGTTGGTGGGGGAGGCAGCCACGCCCCCAGCCTACCGCCCGGAGCAGGCCACTCTCTCCGCGAAGTCCGAGGCGGGACCTTCGGCGGTCCGGACCGGTTCCGGGTCGACATGATGACGCCCGAAGTTACGAGACCCCTCGGTTCCTTACCGTTCTGAAAGAACTCCCCCCCACCCGCCGAGGCGCTCCTTAGCGTTGGCGCTCACGCCCCGATCCGTCGTCGTCCTTCCGGCCACGGGATCCGCATGCGGGGCGGAGGGAAAGGACACTCGATGACCGATTCGATCGCCCCTGCTGCCTCGGCGGCCTCACCCGCGCGTTCGGCCGCGCACGAGGTATCGACCTCGACCGTCACCACCCTTTTCGAAGCGCGAGTCGATCGGCAGCCCGACGAGACGGCGGTGCGGCACCTGTCCGCCGCGATGACCTACGCCGAGCTCGATCGAGCTGCCGAGACACTGTCCGCGCGGCTGCGTTCGCGTGGCGTCGGACGCGGTGACGTGGTGGGCGTGTTCGTGCAGCGTTCGATCCCGATGGTCATCGGCATCCTGGCCGTGCTGAAGACCGGCGCGGCGTATGCCCCCCAGGATGCACGGATCTCCCCACGGATGCTGCTCGGTCGAGTGGCGGCCTCATCGCGCATGCGCATCGCACTCACGACCGAGGAGTTCCTCGACGCCATGCCGGACGCCGTCGACGCCATGGTGATCGACACCGCCCTGATCGACGACACGCAGCTCGACGACACGCAGTTCGACGACACGCAGCTCGACGACGCAGGAGCGGTCATGACGCGCGCATCCGTGGACCGGCGCGCGTCGGACGTCTGCGCCGTGATCTACACCTCAGGCACCACGGGATCGCCCAACGGCGTCCAGGTCACGGACGGCAACCTCGTGAACCTGTTCCGCAATACCCCGGGTGATCTGGGCATCGGACGAGGGACGACGGTCGGCCAGGTGCTCAACATCGCGTTCGACATGGCCATGTGGGAGATCCTCGGAACGCTGGTCAACGGTGGAACTCTGGTGATCCGCGGCTCCGACATCGCCGAGACCGCCGAGCAGGTCGATGTGCTCATCGCGACGCCCAGCATCGTGAGCACCCTCTCGTCCGCACGCTGCCACGCGCGCACCGTCGTCGTCGCCGGCGAGCGCTGCCCACAGGCGCTGGCCGACGAGTGGGCGGCGGAGCATCGCTTCCTGAACTCGTGCGGGCCGACGGAGATCACGATCATCAACACCCTCGTGGAGCATGTTCCCGGCCGAGCACTGTCGATCGGGACCCCCGTTCCCGGCACGACGGTCTATGTGCTCGACGACGAACGGCAACCGGTTCCCGCGGGGGAGATCGGCGAGATGTGGGTCGGCGGCGCCGGCGTCACCCTCGGATACATCGGTGATCCGGAACTGACGGCGCAGCGCTATCTCCCCGATCCCTTCTCTGCCGACGGCGGGCGGATGTTCCGCACCCGCGATGTCGGCCGCTGGACGTCTCGCGGCGAACTCGAGCACCTGAGCCGCACGGACGACCAGGTGAAGGTACGCGGATTCCGCGTCGAACTCGATTCGGTGTCGCGGGCGCTGGAGACGAGCCTGTCCTGCACCACGGCGGTCACCGTGCAGCTCGACGCGCGACGCCTCGGAGCCGTGATCACCCCGGCGAGCGCAGACCCCGAGGCCGCACGGGCCGCCGTCGCCGCGCTGCTTCCGTACTACTGCGTGCCGTCCGACATCATCACCGTCGATCGGATCCCCCTGACGGCACGGGGCAAGGCCGACCGCGCGGCGGTGCTGCGCATGATCGATACGGGCGCACGACCGAGGCGAGTGGCATGACCGGCGTCTCACTCTCCGCTGCGACGCTCGACACACCGCCGGTCCCGGGCCGGTGGTCCCGGCTGCGGCGGTCCCGCCGTCTCAGGCCGTACAACCGTCTCGCGCTGGCGACCGTCCTGCTGAATCTCGTCGTGTGGGCTGCGAATCCGTCTCCGACCGCGGAGCAGGCATTCGTCGTCGCCGGTGTCAACGTGTTCGTGGCGGCGATCGTCCGTCAGCAATATGTGATCAACGCCCTGTTCCGGCTGGCGACGAGCATCCGCTCCACGGCCCCGCTTCGCGTGAGGTGGGGTCTCGGCAAGATCTACAGCTTCGGCGGGGTGCACGTCGGCGCCGCCGTGAGCGCGACCGCCTGGTACGTCGCGTTCTGCGTGCTCACGATCTCCGACGGGCCCTCGCCTCTGTTCGCGATCACCGCGGTCCTGGGCTCGTCGGTCCTCATCGCGATGCTCGTCACCGCCCTGCCGCCCCTGCGTGCGCGATGGCACGACGCCTTCGAGGTCACGCACCGGTTGGGCGGTTGGCTGCTGCTGGTCCTCGTCTGGGCGCAGACGGTCGCGACGCTCGTCGACGCGCAGGCCTCGCTCCTGCAGGTGCTCTCCTCCGCTGGGCTCTGGCTCCTCGTCGCCACGACGGTGAGCGTCGCGCTCCCCTGGATGCGGCTGCGGAGGGTCCCGGTCGACATCTCGACACCGTCGAGCCACGTCGCGATCGCCCGGTTCGACTACGGCGTCACCCCGTTCGCCGGGTCGTCCACGTCGATCAGTCGCAATCCGCTGCTCGAATGGCACTCCTTCGCGAACGTGCCGTCGCCCGGCGAGCCGGGTCTCCGGCTGACGATCTCGCGCGCCGGCGACTGGACGAGCAGATTCATCGACGACAAGCCACGACACGTGTGGGTCAAGGGCATCCCGACCGCCGGCGTCGGCAACATCGACAAGCTGTTCCGGAAGGTGGTCTGGGTGGCCACCGGCAGTGGCATCGGTCCGTGCCTGCCGCATCTGCTCGCCGGCACGGCGCCGGCACACCTGGTCTGGTCTGCACGCGCTCCGCAGAGCACCTACGGGACCGAGCTGGTCGCCGAGATCCGCAGGGCCGTCCCCGATGCCCTCGTCTGGGACACCGCCTCCGACGGCAAGCCCGACCTCCTCGCCCTCGCCCGCCACGCCGTCACCACGACAGGAGCCGAAGCAGTGATCTGCATCTCGAACAGCACCACGACCTGGTCCATCGTCGAAGGACTCGAACAGCAGGGGATCCCCGCCTTCGGCGCGATCTGGGACTCATGAACGGCGATCGGGAGACCATGGAGCACAGCTACGAGACGATCGAGGTCATCACGAAGGGTCCCGTCGCCCACATCCGGCTGCAGCGACCGGAGCGGCGGAACGCGCTGTCCGCCCTCATGCTCACCGAGCTCGGTCGCGCCTTCCACACCCTCGAGCACCTGACGCTGTCCGGCATCGTGCTCAGCGGAGCCGGGTCCGCGTTCTGCGCCGGAGCCGACATCGGCGAGCTGCACGTGGCGCGGGTGTCCGACGACCCGGCCGCAGCAGGACGACGGATCGCCCTGGCAGCGAAGTCGCTCCTGTCGCAGATCGAGGATTCGCCGTGCCCGACGATCGCGTGCGTCGACGGCCCCGCGGTAGGGGGCGGCCTGGAGCTGGCGCTCGCCTGCGACACGATCTACGCGACACCGGATTCTCACTTCGCTCTGCCGGAGCCGACTCTCGGCCTCCTTCCCGGCTTCGGGGGAGTTCGGCGACTCGTCGAGCGGGTGGGGCCAGGACTGGCGGCGGAGATGGTGCTCACCGGTCGGGCCTTGAACGGTGTCGGGGCGCAAGCGCACGGCCTCGCGACCCGTCTCGCGCCGAGGGACGGCGTCCTTCGCGAGGCGGTCGCGGCTCTCTCCTCGGGGCCACGCCGCTCGCGCGCCGCCACCGCGATGGCCCGTCAGGCGCTGCGAGCCGCTGTGCAGGAAGACAGGAGCACGGCCTTTGCGGAGGAGACGCGGTTGTACGGAATCGCCTTCACACATCAGGACAGTGACGAGGGCATCCGGGCATTCCTCGCCAAGCGTCCACCCGAGTTCTCACCCGACGACATATGAACCCGGAGGGCCGCCGCCGTCGACCATCCGCCTACGATGGGGCCATGGCAGACAAGCCGCAGTGGCTCATCCGCGAAGACGCGAGCGTTCCGGTGCTCGTCGCGCTCGCACTGCGGCAACAACTCGGGATCCGGGTTCCCGAAGACCTGCCGAGCCTGCGGGAACTCGCCGTCCGCGCCCCCGATGCCGCCGACGCCTCCCCCGATCTCGAAGCGCAGTGGCGCCATTACTGGGACATGACCGTGGAACCTCGCGCCCACCCCTCGGATGTACCGCTCGAACTCGTCGACGGATTCGACACCCTGGTCGCGCTGCCCGCCCGCGGTGCGGAGGAGCTCATGGCGGCGATCGCGCCCCAGGCGACGTCGGCCCTGCTGTACGCGCGTGCCGCGCACGACAGGTACGTGACCTCGATGAAGAGCCATACGGGCGGCGATGCCTACCGCGCGTATGCCAGCGCGATCGCGGAGTTCGAGCGCGAGGTCGGTCGCCGGGCCCACTCGTTCGAGCTGAACGTGCAGGTGCTGCCGTTCTCGCAGCGCGGTATCTGGTGGATCGGGGCTCTCACGGTCGCCGTGACCGATGGACTGCGCCGCGATGTCGTGGCATTCGACGCCGCGATCCGTCCGGTGATCGCCGAGTTGGCGTAGCGGTCAGTCCTCGTCGACGACGGTCTCGCGGTCGACCCGCACGACCCGGTCATGGCGACGGGCGAGACGCTCCAGGATCAGGCCGACGACGCCCCCCAGGGCGATCCCGATCGGGACCGTCCACAGCAACAGGAAGCCGAACACCTGGCCGGGCGGGTAGACGATGTCGAGGGCCTGAGACTCGTCGAAGCTGCCGGTCCAGGTGAGGATGCCGGCCGCGATCACACCGACCACGACGCCGATGCCCATGAGCACGCCGTACCGCGGCACGCGGCGCACGGTCGCTTCGACGGTCTGGTGCGAGTCGGTGGGGGTCATGTCTCCATTGTCCCACCGACGACGGCCGCCGTGCACCGGTGTCACGAGCGGCAGAACGGCCCTCCCCACGTCTGCTGCGGGGAGGGCCGTTCCGTGTCACCGCGATCAGACCTCGGTGGTCGTCTCGGCGGTCTCCGCCACCCGGTTGCGACGGGCGATCAGCACACCGCCGGTCGCAGCGAGGGCGACCACGACCAGGCCACCGACGATCCACGGCCACACCGGAGCACCCTCGGCGTCGGCGGGCTCTTCCGCGGCAGTCACCACCGCAGTCGCCTCCGAGTCGGATTCCGGCTTCTCCGCCTCGACGCCGCAGTCCGCGCCGACCGGGATGACAGCCGTGACCGGATCGAGCTCCTCCCCCGCGGCGTAGGTGCCGAAGGCTGAGGCCCCGGCCTCGGTCAGCGTCGTGGGGATCGCGTCGAGCGTCAGCGCGCCATCGACCACTGCGGCATCACCGAGGGCGAACTCCGCGAGGCGGACCCCCTTCTGATCGATGCTCTCCCCGCCCTGCGTGGTGCCGGTCACGTCGAAGACGAGGTAGCCCTTGTCTCCCGCGAGTTCGACCGCCGCGTTCGCGAGTGTCGTGTTCAGCGCGCCGTCATGACCCGTGAAGGTGATGCTGCCGCCGAAGGTGATCAGGCCGGCGAGGCTCTCGTCGTCCAGGGATCCCGCCCCGTTCCCCCACACGTAGTCGGGGTACTCATAGGTCACGTCGGTCAGGGTCCAGCCCCCCTTCGCGATGCCCTCGATGTAGGTGCGGAACGACTCCTTGTAGCCCCACTTGAGCGTGGCGCCCTCCACCGTGCAGACGCCGATCGCCGCCGTCGCCCTGTTCAGGGTGAACACCAGACCACGGTTGACGGAGCCCTGGAACGTGAGCGTGTGCTCGCCGTCCTCGAGGGCGGCGGGAAGGGCACCCGACCAGGTCGCGACACCGTTCTCATCGGCCGCCACCGTGTCGAGGAGCACGGGGGTCGAGTACACGACGACCTTGATCCCCTGCTCGTTCGCCCGGAATCCGGATGCGGACACCGTCGCGGGCTGCCCCGCGGCGAGTGCGGCCAGAGCGGCCTCGTCGGCCTCGATTCCCGCGGTCGCCGGCGGAGTCGACGGCAGCGTGACCTTCGGCTTCACGACCGCTGCGGCGACCGTGCCGCTCGATCCGGCTGGCGCTGAGGCGACCGAGCCGATCGTGAAGGTCACCGGGTTCAGTGCCGTGCCGTAGCCCGAGAGCACCCGATCGCGTCCCTCAGCGGTCAGCGCCGCGGGAGCCGCCGTGTAGGTCACCGCGCCGTTGGCAGCGACGCGCGCCGCCCCGGACAAGTCGAGCGTCGCGAACGGCACCTGCGCGCCGCCACTGGTGACGTACAGAGTCGCGGCGTTCGTCGAGGTGATGCGGATCGACGGGTTCGAGACCGTCACGTCCAGCACGCCCTGGTGTCCGGTGAAGCGCACCGATCCGCGGTACACGACGCTGCCGAGACCGGTGTTCACGTCGAAGTCGCCCCCGACGGTCTGGCCGAACTGGAACTGACCGCCGGAACGGGTCGCGCCGTCGGAGACCGCGATGGACCCCTTCGCGATGTTGCCCGTGATGTAGTCGGTGAACGACGAGGAGATGGCCCAGCGGAGGGAGCCGCCCGGAACGCTCGCCGCCGGAGCGGTCGGCGTGACCGGTGTGCCCGGTGTCTCCGGTACTTCAGGGTTCTTAACGTCGAGCAGGGCATCCCACTGCGCCGGCGTGATGGTCACGGTGGAGCGCGCGTAGATCGTGCTCGCATCGGGCGTCGAGTGCTGCTTCCACACGATCACCTCGTACGACTTCGTGCGGTCGAGGTTCTTCGCCGCGGTCGTGAGGTCGACCGCGAAGGCACCGAACGTGACCTTCTGCACATACTGCATCGCGAGGAAACCGCCGTCGGCGCTCACCTCCGCCTCGGTCCCGGCCTCGATCAGTGCGACGTAGGCGCCGGGGATCTCGCCGAGGTTCGTGGCTGCGACGTTGACGGTCAGGCCGTCCTTCGCCGTCGCCGTCTTCACCGTCGTCGTCGTCGTCGGCCCCGCAGGGAACAGCGTGTCCCACTGCGCGCCGGTCACCGTGACGGTGCTCCGCCCGTAGATCGTGCTCGCATCGGGCATCGAGTGCTGCTTCCACACGATGACCTCGTACGACTTCGCGCGGTCGAGCGTGTCGGTGGCTGCGGTCAAGTCGACCGAGAGCGCGCCACCAGAGATGTTCCGCACGTACTGCATGGCCAGGAAGCCGCTGCTGCCGGTGACGTTCGCCTCGGTGCCTTTCTCGATCAGCGCGACGTAGGCGCCGGTGATCGCGCCGAGCTGGGAGGCGGAGGCGGTAACGGTGAGCCCGCCGCTCGCGCTCGCAGATTTCACCGTCGTGGTCACGCCCGACGCGACACCGTAGTTCAGGGCGACACTGCGCTCCTGATCGGCGTTGACCACCCCACCGGCCGCGTACGTGTAGACACCGTAGGAGCCAGGAGTCGCGGACGCATCCTTCAGCGTCAGCGTGGTCTGGAACGTGCCGTCGGCCGCGATGTCGACCCACTGCGCGCGGATCGCGCCCTGGTACTGGGCGGGGACCTGGTTCAGCACGCCCTCGGCGAGAGCCCAGACCTGCGCGCCCACCGAACGGGCCGACGATGCGGCACCGGTCGACGGCTGCCACGTGGAGGCGAAGTTGCCGAAGACCACGTAGGTGCCCTGCGGGAGGTGCT
>NZ_QOAY01000101.1:0-4332 GCF_003314775.1 Microbacterium sp. H6
CAGGAGCCGGAGTGGGCTCGGGAGCGGGTGAGGGCTCCGGGGACGGCGCGGGCGCGGTCACCGCGAAGTCGTCGATTCCCACCGGAACAGCAGCCCTGGCCCCGGAGGACGTGTAGAGCGCGAAGCCGTATCCTCCTGCGGACTGAATCCGCGCGTTCGAGTCGTCGGAGTACGTCACCTGCCAATCCGCCGGCTCCGCGGCGTTCGACTCCCAGGCCTTGGCCGCCAGCGCCACCGGACTCGTGCCGGCGACGCTGAACGCCACCGTCAGCGTGTCACCGCCCGTCACGGTGAGGGGAAGCCGACGCTCGGCCAGATGCTGCACGCGCATGAGGTCGGTGAGCCGCACGACCGATACGTAGGCCGAGCCGTCGGGATGGACGCGCACGCGCACCCCGTACGAGTCGGCGCCGGACACCCGGACCGCCTGGGAGAGGTAGAGCGGCCCTCCCACGGGCAGCTCGGGAACGGTCAGCGAGAACCGGCTGTCCACATCAGCGGTGACCGCACCGTCGATGGTGGCCCTGGCGGTGATACCCGGCTTGCGACTCGCGAGCAGCGCCTGCTCGCCGGTCACGCTCGCCGTCGCTTCCACGACACGCCATGGGCCGTCGGGCGAGGACCCCCACCCCGAGTCGACCGTGCGATCCATGTCGTCGGCGATGACGGGAGCGTCCGTGGCATCGGCGGACTGTGCGAGGAGCGGAGCGTCGTCGGCCAGTGCCGACGCAGGAACGGCTGTCAGCGCCGTCGTGAGCGCGACGGCAGCGGTCAGCACTCCTGCGAGCATCGTGCGGGTGCGTCGCCGGGGCGGACTCGAAGTCTCGCGTGAGGTGCGGTCGAGGAGCGGAGTGGGCACGGTGTCACCGTCTTCTGGGGCAGATTCATGATCACCCCGCAGCTCCGCCGCAGTTTCAACCCCGGGCAGCAAAGTGCGAGTCCCCCTCGCAACTCATGAAGAATACCCCGGTCATCCCGGCGAAGACAAACGGAAACGGCGAGGCACCGATATACTTCGTCGCTTCCGCGACCCGAGGGGCCTCGGATGTCGCCTCAGTCGCTGTAGTACTCGCTGCGGTGACGATCCGGCCGGGCGCGGTTCAGAACCGTGCCGAGGATGCGGGCACCGCCCGACTCGAGCGACTTGATGCTCTTGGCGAGAGCGGCGCGGCGCGTCTTCGTCGCGTCGACCACGAGGATCACGCCGTCGGTCTGGGTGGCGAAGAGGTTGGCGTCGGCCACGCTGAGGATCGGCGGGGAATCGATGACCACGTAGTCGTACTCCGCTGCGGCGAAGTCGAGGAGCTGGTTCATGCGCGCCGACGTCAGGAGCTCCGCCGGATTCGGCGGGATGGTACCTGCGGGCAGGATATCGAGCGTGCTGTCGGCGACACTGTGCTTGGCGACCTCGAACTCGACTTCGTCCAGCAGCACGCTGGTCAGACCGATCGAGCCGTCGATGCCCGCGTGCTCGTGCGCCCGCGGCCGCCGCATGTCGGCGTCGATCAGCAGCACCGAGTTGCGCAGACCGGCGAGGGTCATGGCCAGGTTGACCGAGATGGTCGACTTGCCCTCCGCCGGCATGCCCGACGTCACCAGCAGCACCTTCACCCGCGAGGAGACGTTCGCGTAGGCCAGAGCCGAACGGATACGGCGGAACTCCTCCGAGGTGTGGCCGAGCGGCTCCTGCGCGACGGCGATGCCCCGCATGGCCAGGAGAGGCGACTTCGAGACGACGCCCAGAACAGGGTCGCCACCCGCCTCCGTCAGCGTCTCCTCGTTGCGCATACGGGTGTCGAGCACTCCGATGAGCACCGCGATGGCGAGGCCCAGGACGCCCCCGAGGAAGCCTCCGAGAAGGGCATCGCGCGGCTTGCTCGGCGTGAACTGGAACTCAGGCACGACCGCGTCGTCGATGACCTGCGCCGTGATCGTCGATTCGCCCTGCGGGTCCTTGGGCGCCACGTCCTTGACCACGATGATGAGCTGGTCCGCCACGGCATCGGCCAGCTCGGCCGCTGCCTTCGGATCATCCGTGATCCCCGTGATCCGCAACGTGACCGTGCTCTGGGGGATCGTGACCTCGATGTCCCTTGCGAGGGCTCGCGGAGTCGTGTCGAGCCCCAGCTCCTCGATGACGGGGTCGAGCACCCGCGAGCTGGTCGCCAACTGGGCGAACGACAGCATCTGGCTCTGCGTGTACACAGAGCCCTGGTTGAGGTCAGAGGCGCTGGTTCCCTGATTCAGGGCGAAGTACAACGAGGTCGTCGCCTGGAACAGGGGGGTCTGCAACGAGGCGTACCCGAAGGACCCTGCAGCCCCGACGACCGCGCAGAGCACGATCGCCCACCAGAACTTGCGCAACGAGCTGGCGATCACGCGCAGACTCACCCGGCTCTCGCCCATGACTCCCCATTCCCCCTGAGACTTCGATTCTAGAGGTGTTCGTTCCTGCGACCTCATGATTGTGCAGGGGGCTTCCCGACGAGGCGCTGCCGGTGCACGGGTCCGAGCCCGTCTTGGAGTGCTTCCTCTGACTGCTGCCCCCCTCTGCCGATCACGTCCGCGTCGCGCGCCCACGTGATCGCCAGGCCCACGCAGAACCAGAGGAACATGCTGTACTGCGTGATCAACGCCACCACCACGAGGCTCGGCAGCTGTCCGACGACGGCGATCGACGCCGGGCTCCTGGTCGAGCGTCGTACGGTCATGATCGCCGCGCAGACCAGGGCGGCCATGATCAGCAGTGTGGGGACGTACCCGTACCGGAGCAGAGTGAGGACGAGCGCGTTGTCGACGGAGCGCGCGAAGTAGCCGAGGTAGTAGTCCCCCGAGACGAGCGAGTGCCAGTCCCCCGGGTTGCCGAAGAGCTGCACCTGCTGGAGGAGCACCAGGAGATCGGTCCGGTAGTCCGCGCTGCCGCCCGCCTCGTCACCCGCCGCCCCGAAGACGGAGTCGATGATCGGGATGGCGATGGCGGTGCCGATGACACCGGCCGTGACGACGGCGACCCGGAACCGCGTGGACACCCCGACGATGAGGAACGTGGACAGCACCAGCGTGAGCACGAGGGTGAGCTGTCCGGCGCGGCTGAACGTCAGCACCGTCGCCACCGCGACGATCACCACGCCGCCGATCTTCGGGATCAGCCGCCACTTCGTCGCCACGATGAACGCCGACGACATCGCCAGCGCCGCTCCCAGGGCGATCGAGTGGCCGAACGCGCCCTCGACCCTCAGCACCCCGCCGCGTTCCTGGAGAGGACTCCAGGTGTCGTAGACCACGCCGGATCCGGGGATCAGGACGAAGGGATTGAGGGAGGTGAAGAACTCGATGATGCCGAGGACGGCTGCCACGATGGCGACGACCGCGATCGTCGACGTGACCCATTCCGGCGCGACCCGGGCGAGCACCACGCGTCCCCAGAGATAGGGGATGACCCATTCGAGCAGAGCGGCGACGAGCGACGGGAGATCGACCGTTCCGAAGCCGTACAGCCCGACGATCACGATGACGAATGCCACGACCCAGGCATCTGCGGCGCGCAGCGGGACGACCGACCAGTTGACGATGATCATCAGGGCGGTCAGCAGCGTGATCGCGGCCCAGTAGAAGCCGGTGTTGACGCCGACCCAGAGCGGCACGAAGAAGAGGACGCAGGCCCAGCCCACGAACGCCGTGCGCGGCAGCAGCCTGAGCACGAACACGACGATGGCCACTGCTGCGATTCCTCCGACGGCGAGGAGCGCGATCGGAACAGCAGTGGCCATGCGTCAGGATCTTAGTGGGGCGCGGTGACGCGGAACGAATCGAACGAGACGTTCAGGGGCGCCGTGGAGCTGCCCGACCGGTTGCCGCTGAGACCGACGGAACCCGCAGCGAGCGGAGTCGTGTCCGTCGCGTTGATCTGCCAGTTCGCGGGCTCTGTCGTGCCGGTCGCCCAGATCTTCGCCGAGATGGCGGTGGAGGCCGATCCGGTGACGGAGACCTTGAGGCTGTACGACGTGTTCGCCGCCCACACGAGTCCGGGTACCGCCTGCGTCAGCAGCACCGTTCCCTCGCGGTGGACCACGAGCCAGACGGTTCCGTCAGGACGGAGCCACGCACGGGCGAAGTACTTCCCGGCAGCGGTCTGCCTCGCGATCACGCCGACGTAGGCGCCGCCCGCGGCAGGAGCCTGGTCGACGCGGAACTGCGTCTCGAGGATCGCGTCGCCGATCGAGGTCGAGTTGAGCGTGGCGTGGCGGGTGTCCCCCGCGACCAGACTCAGCTTGCCCTGGCCGTCGGCGACGGTCGCCGCCGCCTGCGAACCGCCGGCGACCGTCCACGCTC
>NZ_QOAY01000301.1:0-60729 GCF_003314775.1 Microbacterium sp. H6
GCTCGCACGCACCGCCCCCGCCCTCGAGCACGCACGCACGCGCCGCCACGCCGGCACCCGCGTGCCGCGCACCGAGGCGGGACAGCGACACGTCATCGATGGGGCCTGGCGAATGGCCGTCTACTACGCCGCCGCGAACCCCTCTAACGGTCAGGGCGACGACCCCACCTTCCCCCAGCGAGAAAATCACGTCGTCGCAGCCCTCACACGCGTCCAGGAGCGCGCTGACGCGCTCCCCGGTATGTGGGGAGCCGACCGCGGCTCCACGGCCCACAGGGCCGCACGAGGCTCCGCGGCGCACCGCGCCATTCTCGACGCCCTCTGCCTGTACATGGCACAAGCCGTCTCACTCGATATCGAGGCCGACATCCGCCGCCTGGCACTGGAGACCGGCTGGTGCCGCCAGACAGCCCACAACGCCCTCCGCGCGCTGCAGGACGCCGGCTGGATCCGGCGCACCGCCCAGGCCGAAGGCGAGCACGGGGCCCGGTACACCCTCTCCGAAAAGTTCTCCACAGATCCTCACGAACCCGATTTGTCACAAGGGCGTATGCCCCCCGCCCGCACCGCCCTCCTCCGTGAGCTGACCCTGAGAACTACCGCACTCAACCAGGACATCTACGCAGCTCCCGGCTCTCTCGGACGTGCCGCCGGCTACCTCCACCTCCAACTGCTGCCCGGAGGTTCCTGGACTGTGGCAGATCTCACCCTCCGCACCGGATTCACCGCTGCCTCCGTCCGCCGTCTGCTGCACCGTCTGCACAGCCACGGACTCGTCCGCCTCGTCGACGGCTCCTGGACGGCGGCCGACGACGTCGACCCGCAGCCGATCGCTGTCCGCCTCTTCGTCGACGGGTACCTGGCCGATCGCGCGAGGCGGTACGACGTCGAGCGGATCGTGTGGGCGAAGTGGCGGCTGATCATGCATGAGGAGCACCAGGCGCATCGCAAGAGGCGTCGAGGCCGACGCGCTCACCCGAGCGCTCTGCAGCTGCCCGGTCAGTCTGTCCACGAACGCGTGGGATACCCACGCGGACCGAACCAGCGGTACGACCACAAGACCGCACGTCGACTCGAAGCGGCCCGGCTCAACGCGCGCGACCTGGCCACGTTCCTCGAGGCGCAGCTCACCGGATGACCCGAACGGCTCTCCCAGCTCGAGGCGAGGGCTACGCCCTCGTGGAGGCCGGACGCACGCGGCCGCTGTCTGGCGCCGGTGGCGCCACATTTTCGCCATAGAGCCTGTGGCATTGTGCGGTCGGTCAGCCCCGAGCGCGAGAGCTTTCGCGGCATATCCTCCCTCGCTGCGCTCAGTCCGGTATTCCACGGTCTCTCGCGCTCAGAACAGCCCTCCCTAGTCGGCACGGAGTGCCTCCACGGCGAAAAAACGTGGGGGAGGAAGAGAAGACGGGCCGAGGCCCTCTCGCTCCGCTAGGGCAAGGGCCGAGGGCCCCTGCACCCGAATATCGGACACCAGTCCAGAAAGAAGGTCACCATGAGCGCTACCCGGCTCGACGCATCCACCACATTCTGCGACACCTTCGCAAACGCCGACCTGGCCCGAGAGACGGCCATGAGCCTGAACTGTGGCGAAGTCGACGCTCTAGCCACGCTGCTCGAAGCGCACGGCTACCCCGCATCCGCCGACTACTGGGTGCAGTGCCACAGCGAAGGACACGACGAAGGAGACGAAGAACACCCTAGACAGCATTGACCAACTAGACTATACTGATAGTAACAACACGGCAGACCAACGGGACTTACCACCCCACATGAACAAGGAGCACAGTATGACCACTGCAACAGCATCCGCCGGAGTCCTCGAACTTATCGACCCGCAGACCATCGACGTGGCGACCAACGTCCGCACGGCGGCAGAGGCAAGCCTGGACAAGGAATTCCTTGACAGCGTGAGCGCGAACGGCGTTCTTGTCCCCATCGTCGCAACCCGCGATGAGAACGGCGTGCACGTCCGCTACGGCCAGCGCCGCACCCTCGCCGCTCAGCAGGTCGGCCTACCGAGCGTGCCCGTCTACATCGTCGAGGCCGACGCCGCCGACGACGCGCAGCGCATCGTGGAACAGCTGGTGGAGAACGATCAGCGCCAGGCACTCACCGACGGCGACCGCATCCAGGCATACAAGGCCCTGGAACTCGAAGGACTCTCCGTCACCGCGATCGCCAAGCGCACCGGCACGAAGCGAGACAAGATCAAGACGGGCCTGACGGTCGCGGCCAGCGAAACCGGAACCCGCCTGATCGCGGAAACCGGAATGACCCTGGACCAGGCCGCAACACTGATCGAGTTCGAAGACGCCCCCGACGTCGTCGCAACGCTGACCCGGATCGCAAACGAGGAGCCGGGATACTTCCCCCACGCCGTCCAGCGCGCCCGCGACGAGCGCGCCGCCGCTCAGGCCCGGGAAGCAGGCGAACAGGTCGAAGCCGCCAAGGGACACCGCATCCTCTCCGAAGCCCCCGCATGGGACGCCCGCACCCCCTACCGCCTCGGTGACCTCCGCACGAGCGAGGGCGAGCGGGTGAGCGTCGACGAGATCCAGGGGAAAGACGGCGTGGCCGTCTACGTGTGCGGACAGCGCGACGGAAACCACCAGGTGAATTACTACGTCGACGAGCCGGAAACCCTCGGTTACACCGTCGTCGACGACGGCATGGGCCGCAAGGCCGGACCGATGACCGACGAGGAGAAGGCAGAGCGCAAGCAGCTGATCGCCAACAACAAGGACTGGGATGCCGCCGAGAGCGTGCGCCGGGAATGGCTCGCCCAGTTCCTCGGGCGCAAGACGCTCCCCAAGGACTCCGCACAAGTCATCGCCCGAAGCCTCACCGAAGCGCGCTACCTGGTCGCCGGGGAACTGAGCGGGAACGCCCTCGCGGCCGACCTTCTCGGCGTCGAGCCGGTATCGGGCTATTACGGCGACCGGTTCGCGGACTTCCTCGCCGCGCACCCGACCAAGGCGGGCCACGTCACCCTGGCAATCGTCCTCGGCGGCATCGAGGCCAGCACCGGGCGCACCACCTGGCGGAGTCCGCGACCGGAGACGGCACACTACCTGCAGACCCTCGCAGGCTGGGGCTACACCCTCTCCCCCGTCGAGCAGATCGCCGCCATGGTCGAGAGCACCGACACCCCGTAGTGAGACTCGGTGGGGTGGGTCACAGGCCCGCCCCACCCTAACCAGGAGGCACCCATGAGCACCCGCATTCTCGTCACCTACAAGGGCGAAACCGGATATCTCCACAGCGAAACCGGGATCGATCTGCGCACCCGCTACGGCGTCACATTCGACGAGACCCGCACCGGCACTTACCGCAACCGCGCACGAGCGCAGCGCGTCGCCGACAAGATCGCCCACCGATTCGAGCGCGTCGAGCTCGAAGACATCGAAGATCACTCAGACACAGACTAGACAGTATTGACCAACTAGACTATACTGATAGTAACAACACGGCAGACCAACGGGACTTACCACCCCACATGAACAAGGAGCACACGCCATGCTGACGATCACCCACACGCATGAAGCCGGAACCATCATCGAGGGAACCGCCAAGGGCGACGGAACCGCCGCAATCCTCAAGGCCAACCGCTGGCGCTGGGGTCGGAGCATCGGCGCATGGTTCGTCCCGAACAGCCGCGACCGGCTCCCCCAGGATCACATCATCACCCGCACCGCCGCCGCGCTAGAGGCCGCAGGGTTCGAGCTGGCACCACTGGAGATCGACCGCACGACCCGGAGCACCGCCGAAGTCGAGGCCGCGAAGATCGCCCGCCAGGCCGACCGCGCTGCAGCACTCGACGCCAAGGCCGAGCGGAAGGCCGCGAACTCTGACGCCGCATGGGAGAAGCACATGCGCGACGTGGGAAGCCTGCCCGAGGGCGGCGAGCCGATCAAGGTGGGCCACCACTCTGAGCGCCGCCACCGCAACGCGATCGACAAGGCGCACAACAGCATGCGGCGCAGCATCGACGCCCACAACGACGCCGAGGAAGCCGCCCGCCGCGCCGACGCAGCGGCCGCAGCGACCGACGCCCGCTACAACCCGGTGACCGTGGCGAACCGCATCGAGAAGATCGGCGCAGATATCCGCCGCTACGAGCGCCAGATCATCGCTGATGTGTACGACCCGGAGAAGGGCTACCGCCCCGCGACCGACGAGCAGAAGGCCAAGAGGGCAGAGCACTACGCGCCCAAGCTCGACGAGCTGCGCGACCAGCTCGCCTACTGGGAGCAGGTACGCGCCGACCAGATCGCCACCGGCAAGGCCACCGGCTACAGCCGCGACACGATCGCCAAAGGTGACGCCGTGAAGATCCGCGGCCACTGGGCCAAGGTCGCCCGCGTCAACGCCAAGACGGTCAGCGTCGAGACGCCCTACAGCTGGACCGACCGCGCACCATACGCCGAGATCCAGGACCACCAGCCCGCCGCCTGACGCAGTCAGGCCCGGTTCCCCAATGGGGAAGCCGGGCCTGACATCAACACGGCGACCGGTTACCACACCGGAAGCACACCGTAATTCTACAGCCGCACAGGCCCGCCGTGCCCCTATCGGGGCGCGAGGGGAGCAACCCCCTCACACTCCCCCGCCGGGGCCGCTACGCGGCCAGGAGTGGCCCTGACGGGCCACCAGGCTCTAAGAGCTTCGGGCATCGTTCCTGCCGCTCCATCATTGCCGCCGCGGTCCTCCACACAAGCCCCTGCGGGGCCGGCTCCTCCAAGATTTTCGCCACGCGGTCGCTACGCTCCCTCACATCGCGACGAAATTCTCTCCCCCCACCGCCTAGCGGTTGTGTTCCGGCCCTGCTGCTGCGGCACTGCTCCGCTTATCAGGAACGAGCCAGCGAATTGATCGAGAAGGGACAAGGGACATGATCGAAAACGAGCTGCGGGTGTACAGTAAGCCGAACTGCGTCCAGTGCAACGCCACGTATAGGGCGCTCGACGCCAAGAACATTCCCTATCGCGTCGTGGACCTCAGCGAGGACGACGCTGCGCTCGAGTACGTCAAGGAACTCGGCTACGCACAGGCGCCCGTCGTGGTCGTCGACGACGAGGATCACTGGAGCGGTTTCCGTCCTGATCACATCGAGCGCGTCGCCGCTCACATGGGCTGAGCGATGGACGAGGAGCAGAGAGACGAGCGCGGCCCGGTGTCGTGGGAGTCCTTCAACTGGATGCGGCAAGAGATCATCCGGCTCACCAGCGAGAACGCGCAGCTGCAGCGGGACGTTGACCTTTGGCAGTGGCAGGCGAATCACTGGTACATGAAGGCCAACTACTCCCCCGAGCAGCTCGCGGAGTTTGCACGCAAGCGGGCTCAGCTCGACGTGCCGACTGATGACGCACCAGAGTGACCAGAAAACACGTGATATGAACTAGACCACATTGACCAACTAGGCTAGACTGACAGTAACAACACGGCGGACCAACACCACCAACCACAAGGAGCAGAACCCATGTCGACCATCACCTTCGCCGGCAACCTCACCGCGGATCCCGAGCTGCGCTACACGCAGAACGGCCGCCCCGTGGTCCACTTCACCATCATCGAGAACCGACAGCGCCGAACGCCCGACGGAGGATTCGAAGACGCCGAGCCCAACGCGTTCCGCGTCGAAGCCTGGGGTGAGCAGGCCGAGAACGTCGCGGCCTCGTCCCACAAGGGAGATCGACTGACGATCGAGGGACGCATCGAAACCAACCGGTGGACCGATAAGGGCACCGAGCAGGAGCGCACCGCGCAGCAGGTCACCGCCGTTGAGGTGGGATTCAGCCTCAAGTACCACACGGTCACCGCGAAGAAGGCCGAGCGCAAGACCGCAGCGGGGGAGCAGGGCAATCAGAGCGACCAGGCCGGCTCATGGGAAGTCGCCGACATCCCCAACAGCGACACCCCGTTCTGAACCCCGCCTGAGACGAAGGAGAAAACATGATTGTTCAAGGATTCCTGGCTTGGGGCATCTGGGCCTGGGTGCTGATCGTCGTCGGCTGGCTCGTGCTCTGCGGGCTGGTGACCGTGATCATCGTTGGTATCTACAGGCTGCGGGAACTGATCAAGGAGCTGCGCGACGCTAAGGCGGAAGAAGACGCCCGTCCCGAACGCTCCGCACCCCGCGCGAACCTCATCCAGTGGGCAGGCCACGAAGACACCCGCGATCGGATCATGGACTACGCCGACCGCAAGAAGGTGTCCGTCAACACGGCGCTGATCGAGACCGTGCAGCGCGGCATCGACCAGCTCGACCCTCAGGGAGACTCCAAGTGACCGTCTACACGCTCGCGATCCTCAAGGGAGGATCGGGCAAGACCACGACATCCGCAGACCTCGCGGCGGCGCTCGTGGCCATGGGGCGGCGTGTGCTGGCAATCGACCTCGACCAGCAGGGCAACCTCACCAAGCGCCTCGGCGTGACTGAAGACACGGAGTTGTCGGCGGTCGCAGCTGACGTGCTGGTCGGGGAAGCATCCGCGCTCGAGGCGGCCGTCCCGTCGCCGAGCGTGCCGGGTGTGAGCATTCTCGTCGGTAGTCAGGATCTCGCCTCTCTGGACCAGCGGCCCGAGATCATCACCTCGCTGCGCGACATGCCGGAGCTCGCCGACCACTGGGATGACGTCGTGATCGACACCCCGCCGGCATTGGGCCTCCTCACCCTCTCTGCCCTTGCGGCTGCAGACGTCGTGATCGCACCCGTCGAATGCGCGACCGAAGCGTATGACCAGCTCGGCAAGCTCAATGAATTCGTGGCGCAGCGCGTCGCACCCCGGCTGCACGTCGGGCAGCGCATCCACTGGATTGTGCCCACCAAGTACCGCCACGGGCGGCTGATCGATCGAGAGGTCGTAGAAGTGCTTACCGAGCAGTTCCCCGGCCGCGTCACCAGCCCCGTCCGCGAGGCAGTAGCCGCTAAAGACGCCTACACCGACGGCAAGCCCGTCAGCGTTTACGCGCCGGGCTCTGCGATCGCTGAGGACTACGCCCAGGCGCTCGCACCGATCATCGGGACTCCCGTTCCTGCGCGAAAGACCGCACCACCCGTGCCCGTCACCGCCTGACAAACAAAACAGCACTGACCAACCAGACCAAGGAGACAGCCATGGCACGTCGAAGCCTCCGCGACCGCAACGCGGCCGCGCTCGCGCACGAATTCTATGAACCCGTCGACGCGCCCGCCGAGGAAGCGCCGGCAGAGCCGCCCGCAGAGCCGGTCAACGAGGTCACGCCGGCGAGAGCGACGCCCGAGCGTCGGCCGACAGCGGCGCCGAAGAAGCGACCGCAGGCGGCTCCCGGCGACACGGACCGACTGGGCATCTACCTCACGCCCGACGAGTTCAATGGCGCTCGAGCGGCATATCTCGCCGACTGGACCAACGGGGGAGAGGCGGACACATTCGCCCGCTGGATCGCCGCAGCGCTCGACACACACGCGGCGCGGACTCCGAAGCAGCGTGCCACTCGGGGCGGCCTTCGAGGGCGCTCCGAGGAGCGCACCGGCTCCACACGGTCCTTCAACATCCCCACCGTCACCATGAAGCGGATGCGCGCGGCTATCACTGCCGATCAACAGGCCGGCCGCTGGCCATCCGACAGCGCATGGGCCGCCGAAGCCATCGGCATCGCCGTCGACGCTGCCCGAGCGGGTAACGGAGGAACGCTGCCGACCCCGCCAGAGCGCCTGCCGAACCGGCTCGTTCGCTAACCGCACACGATAGACCAACCAGACACGGCAGACCACCGGGACTTACCACCCCACATCGACAAGGAGCACATCGTGACGGACGAGAACAAACTCGGAAATCGGCCGGTGGTCACGCGGCGCCCGCCACGGCGCACGCGTGCGTTGATGATCACCACCGCTGGGCTCGCCGTGGCCCTCGTGTCGACGGCCGGTTGTACGCCGCAGGAACGCCCTGCAGAGACGCAGACAGTAGTGGCGGCCGCCGAGGCGGCCGAGGTTGTCGCCGTCGTCGACGGCGACACTATCGACGTCAAGACAAGCGCGGGGGAGTCTCGCGTCAGAATCATCGGCATCGATACGCCTGAGATCGGACGCGACGGCGCAGCGGGGGACTGCTACGCGATCGAGGCGCGCAACTTCCTAGACGAGCTGCTGTACGGCCGCAAGGTTGAGCTGCAGAGCGACAGCACGCAGGCCGACGTAGACGCGTACGGCCGGCTACTCCGCCACGTCGACGTCGACGGGCAGAGCGCCGCGGTGCTCGCGATCGCAGCTGGCACCGGCTACGAGTACACCTACGACAAGTCCTATGCGGGACAATCTGACCACCTGGCCGCGGAAGCGGCCGCCAGAGACGAACGCGTTGGGCTGTGGGGCGCCTGCCCCTCAGTGGACCGGTGAGGAAGGGAACGACCATGAACGCAGAGAACACGCCTGTGGATCCCCGCAACTTCACGACGGCGGCGACGCGCTTCGACGAGGCGTTGAGCGCATACCGGGCGGCGTCCGCCCGCGTCGACGACGCGCAGGCCGCGCTCGAAGCGCTCGAATGCCGAGCGCCGTTCGCCTACGCGGTCACTGGGCCCGATGGTGAAGAAGATGAGTACGTGATCGACGCGAAGTGCACGTACTCCCAGGGGCATGCGGGGGAGCACCGGGAGGACTTCGACGAGTCCGACGCAGCACCCGACAACTACGCGCAAGCCCTCGCCCGATTCCGCGATGAAGCAAACCGCGCAACTGACCTACGGGAGGACTGGGAGGACGCGGATGAAGCGCTCGACGAGCTGCGATGCAATCACGGCGGCCGCGGTGAGTGGCCATGCGTCCTCCGTCGAGGCCACGACGTCGCGCACGTGCACCCGAGTGAGATGCAGCTGATTCTCTGAGCAAGTGTCCACACGAATGGACACTCTGCGATCGACTGTCCACATGAGTGGACAGTCGAAGCGAAAGTTCCTTGATTCGTTGACGCCGGCGCCGCGTCCCACTTGGCACGGCGAGCCTGTTTCCACGGAGGATGCGGCCGCTGCGCTAGAGCGTGCCGTGGAGTTCAAGTGGGACGCGTATCGCGCACACCACGTTGTACGAGCGCAAGCGATCGCTGTGTTGACTGAGCAGGGGATGAGCGTTCGAGAGGTCGCACGGATGCTCAAGATCTCGAAATCGCTGGTCGCCAAGCAGCTGAAAGAGCCCTACTTCGAGCCGCCGCCCGAGCTTCGCGGATCGGACGACGATCGCGCCTCCCGCACTCGGGAGCTGGTGACCAGGGCATGGAACGGTCTGTGGCGAGCAGATCGAGACCCGGACTTCGGAACCGCCCGTCGCGATCAGTCGCTATAGCCGCTTCTATGATCCTCCTATAGACTGGGCTATAGGAGGTGGTGATCATGACTGTCATGGAGATCCCTGCTGAGGCGCGGGCTGCTGTTCGGGCTCGGCTGAGGAAGGAAATTGACGACCTGGACTATCGGCGTTCGTTGCGGATTCTGGGGGAGCGTGGGTACACGCAGGTGCGGATCGCGGGGTGGCTGGGGATTGCGCAGCCGTCGGTGACGAATGCGTTGAAGACGGCGACGAAGACGGCGCTGCCGCGAGAGGGTTTCTCGGGTGCATCGCCGTATGAGATCTGTCAGCGATATGCGGCCGGCTTCCTCGAGCGGGATCACCTGGTTGACGAGCTCACGCGGTGGCCGTATGCCCCGAGAGGGAAGACGAATCCCGAGCTCGAGCTTGACGATGTGATTGTTCACCCTGAGGGGTCGTGGGCTGAGGTCGAGCAGGCGAGCTATGCCGGACTGATCGATGACGAGATCTACGAAGAGGTCTTCGAGCGTCGTCACCCGCGAGCGGCGGCCGAGTGAGTCCGGCGGAAGCTGAGCGTCATATCGATCTGATTCGGCAGCTCTCCCGTCCGGGTGGGCCTGTGTCGAAGGATGCGCCGACGGCGACGATCAACAACCCCACATGGTGGGTCGACGGTGAGTTGACACCGCAGCGTGGGCGACTGTTTGGGCAGCTGCTCGCAGACGCAGCGGCGCGCTATCCGGACGCGCGGGGCGAGAGCAAGGCTCTGGTGCTCGCGGGGCCGCCCGGTGCCGGCAAGGGGAGCGTTGCGGATCGGGTGCTCGGAGCGTCGAAGTCGTCGTACGTGAACATCGATGCCGACGACTTCAAGGCCGCGCTGCTGCGCCAGTCGATCGCGGATGGATCGTACGAGTCATGGATCAAGCCGGCGGCCGTCCGCGACCTGGAGGTGGCGGGGGAGCGGCTCTACCCGATGGAGTTGGCGGCGCTCGTTCACGAAGAGTCGTCGGAGCTTGCGTCCGCGCAGCGGGCGCGGATGATGACCCGAGGGACGAATATCATCGTCGACACCGTGTTGGGCAGTGAGGCGTCCGCGGTCGAACTCGGCACACAGCTGGAGCGTGCCGGCTACAGCGTCCATGTTGTCGACGTGGAGGTGCCGTTCGAGGTCTCGGAGGAGCGCATCGTGCAGCGGTGGTCTGAGGCCATCACCGCGGCCGAGGCGGGGCAGGATCCACTCGGTGGCCGTTGGGTGCCGAGCGCGTATGCGCGTCCTCTCTTCGACACGGCGCACGGTCGTGCCCGCTCGCAGGATGCTGCAGCTCTGCTCGCGGAGAATCCGGCGGTTCAGCGATTCGAGCGTCATTTCACATCGATGGACGAGCACCGTTCTGCAATCGCGGAAGGGCGTCGGGCGCAGCCAGCGCGAGAGTTGAATCTGGCACGCCTGCACCCGGGCGGGCCGATGGTCGATGCCGCGTACATGAAGCGTGCGCCGACGGCGGCCGTTCGGAAACCCGGATCGCAGAAAGACCTAGGGCGCGGGGGACCGGAGCTGTCCTAAGCGCTCTTCTCCCTTACCCGATATCAAGCCGCCATACAGCAGAAAGGACCCTGTCAAGGGGGAGGCCGTGCCTCATCGCGTAGCGACGCGAAGCGCCCTTGACAGGGTCCTTTCTGCTGCGATGATCCGGCATCGGGTGAGGGGGAATGCGGATCGTGAGCCAGGCTGATTAGCCGTTCTGCTCGCTGTCTGAGGACGCGGCTGCGCTGCGACGTCGTGACGTCTTCGGCCCGGTCTCCGTGATCCCGAGCTTCTTCAACTCGGCCTCCGACCAGCCGTCACTGAGCGCGGCACGGTACAGGCGAGCGCTCTCCCTTTCGGACTCGGCAAGCTGTTCTCGCAGCGCCGCGGTGTCGTGCTGCGCACGGACGACGGCACGCACCGATTCGATGCGCTGATCCAGAAGCTCGCGCGCTTTGCGCTCGGCGGATTCAATCACGTGTTCGGCTGTCATAGCACAACTCTAGCAGGTATGATGAACGCATGGAACGGGAGCAAGCTAGAGACTTAGGTACCCTAAGTCGCTTGCCGGCATTGTGCCGGGCTGTTCCCAACGGGGTTGGGTCGTTGCACTGGGCAGGGGAGGAGAGTCATGGCTGACGCTCCTGTTCCGTCGCGTGTTCGCGGGCGGCGGCGGCGTGAGAACGCGCCGGGAGGCCGCCAGCACGTCCACAAGGTGGGCGTGACCGCGGAGGAGGAGGCGCTGCTGTTGCAGCGTGCGTTGGAGGCGGATGTCACCATTCCGCGCCTCATGGTTGAGGCTGCTCTTGCGGAGCATGGCGAGACGTCGACGGATCGTCGTCGGCTTGCGGCCGAGTTCTTCCATGCCCGTCGTCTTCTCGCGTCGTTGGCGAACAATGTGAACCAGATCGCGCGTGCGACGAACGCGGGGGAGCGGCCGGGGGATGAGCTGCATCATGCGTTGAGCGCGGTGCGTGAGGTGTCGGCGAAGATCGACGAGTTGCTGCCGCAGTTGGTGAGTTCGCGATGATGCCGAACATCACCCGGGGCGGGAGCATGCCGGGTTTGATCATGTACCTCCGTGGTCCGGGTCGGGCGAACGAGCACACGGCGCCGCACGTCGTCGCGGGGCACGATGTGATCATGGAGTTGGCCGGTCAGGGCGAGCTTTCGGCGGACGCGGGCTTGGACGTCGCGAACGCGCTCGACTTGCCGTCGAAGCTGTTCGGCACCGAGGTCACTGTGCCGGTGTGCGACGTCGACGAGGAGACCGGTGAGCGTTTCGCGACGGGGGAGCGGCGCGACGCTCACGTGTGGCACTGCTCGCTCAGCGTGAAGGCCGAAGAGGGCGAGCTGAGTGACGATCAGTGGTCCGCGATCGCGACCGATTTTGTCCGCGAGATGGGTTTTGTGGACGAGGAGGGCGAGCGGTCTTGCCGCTGGGTTGCAATCCGTCATGGCCTGTCCACAGCGGGTAACGACCACGTGCACATTGCGGTCAACTTGGTCCGCGAGGACGGCACCAAGGCGGACACGCATCGCGACTACGTGCGCGCACAGAAGATCGCCGGTGAGCTTGAAGTCAAGTACGGACTCGACGTCCTGGAGAGCCGACAGCAGAACGCCCGAACCCTCAGCGCGAACAAGCCGGCAGAGACCGCACGAGCCGCGCGCGAAGGCGAGGCGTACACGCAGCGCGACGAGCTGCGCCGACGCCTGCGCACGGTCGCAGCGAACTCGGACTCCGAGAAAGAATTCATCGCCGCCGCACGCAATGCCCGCGTGATCGTGCGCCCTCGATACGAGAAGGGCGGCACGGATCGCGTCGTCGGATACACCGCGGCGATGATCCCCACGAAGGCCGACGAGAAGCCCGTCTGGTACGCACCGTCCAAGCTGGATCGTTCGCTCGGTCTGCCCCAGCTGCGCTCCGGGTGGGAGCACACGAACGCGAGCGAGCTTGCCGCGGTGGATGCCTGGAAGGGTGCGGGCCGCGCCGCCCGGGTGCGCGGTTTTGACGCCCCCGAGAAGGTGAAGGCTGCGCCCGTCTCGGAGATCGCCCTGGCGCGTGTGGCAGGTCACGACACCGAGGCAGTGCGGCCGGGGGAGAGTGCCCCGGTGTTCAGCGCTGAGGCGGCGGCCGCGGATCTATCGGGCGTCTACGCGCACGCGTCTATGGCGCTCGAGCGTGGCACGCCGGGACCGCTCGCGGCCGCCTCTGACGAGTTCGCCCGCGTCGCTCAGGGGCAGCGCGGATCTGCCGTGCCGATGCGTCGTGCGCTCGATGCCGGCTACCAGATGCGGTTGATGGCGCGCGGCGCCGGCACCGACAGTAAGGCGGGGTGGATCGCTGTCATGCGACAGATGAATCGCGTTGCGAAGCGCATCGCAACTGTGCAGCACGAGCGCGGCGCGGCAGACAACGCAGCGGCCCTCCGCTCGAGCGCGGAGGCCGCGTTGAAGGCCGTACAGGAACGCATGCAGCGGACGACCGGACAGAGCGTTACGGGGGTGCCTGGATCTACGATCGGAGCACGACCCACGACGCAACAACGACCAATGAACCCAGGTCGCACCAGCGGCCCGGATCTCGGTAGATAGAGGGGGACACCATGAACGAACAGGAAGAGATTTTCCAGGCCGGCGACCAAGCCATTCGTGCCGGTCTCATGTCGCTCGGCCAGGTAGGCGAGCGCATCGCAGCGAAGAGCGCCGAGAAGGCGCGCCAGTCCCGCGAGCTCGACGAAGGCGCTGCACGTCTCGCAGAGCGCGCCCGTGTCGAGGCAGAACGAGCGGAACGCGACCAGGCCCGTCACCTCGAGCGGGCGCAGGCCGCGGGGGACCGTCAGGTCGATGTGGCGATCACCGTTGCACGCGACCAGGTGCGCCGCGACGGATGGTGGGCAGGAGCGGACGGAAACCGTGTGGCGACGCAGTTCTCCCTCCTCCAGCAGCTCGACGGAGACCCACGCGCGGCCGACGCCCGCGACATCATGCGCGAGCGGATCCGCGACCTCTACGGCGTCCACACGGACGAGATCGTGGCCAAGCACCCCACGAGCCCACTCGACCAGCACAACGCGCTCACGAACGCGATCGATGACTGGCGTGCAGCGCACCGTGAAGACGCCCTCGCGGAGGAAGAGCGCACGAAGGCTACCGAGGAAGAGATCTCCACCGGCGCCTCCGCTGAGGAGACTCAAGAGCACCTGGACGCGGCCGAGGAGCACGAAGAGCGCGCCGACACTCTCCGCGCTGATGGAGCCCAGGAGGAGCGTCAGGCCGACCTGTTCGAGGCCGAACAGCACCAGGACTTCACCGCCGACGTCGCCGCGGTGAAGGAGGCGAAGACGCAGGCAGGCAAGGCCCGGGCTGAGTCGGCCAGCGGTTACCCGCGCTCCGCGAACCAGGCTCTGAACGAGGGGCGGAAGAAGGGCGCGCCCAAGGCGCGCGTGAACCGCTCCCGCCAGGTGAAAGCCGGCACCGAACTCACTCGCTGACCGACGGTCGATGGAGGGCGTGATCACCATGGTGATCACGCCCTCCATTCTGTGCCGGGACGCTCGCCACCGCGCCATGAGTCGATCACAACGGGCTACGTCCAGGCCTCTGTCCGCTCGCT
This sequence comes from Microbacterium sp. H6, assembly GCF_003314775.1. Taxonomy (NCBI): domain Bacteria; kingdom Bacillati; phylum Actinomycetota; class Actinomycetes; order Micrococcales; family Microbacteriaceae; genus Microbacterium; species Microbacterium sp. H6. The sequence goes on from NZ_QOAY01000301.1 coordinate 14,437, forward strand.
GATGCGCTGGCACGCCCCTTGCCAGATCCAGCACCGTAGAACCTCATCGTCGAGTGAGAGTTCGACCCCGACGGCATCCGCCGTCCATCGCCGCACCAGGACGGTGCACTGCACGTCCGTGTCCCCGAAGCGCAGCCAGGCGAGTCCCCAGAGCTTCTCCCGCTCCGGGACGATGGTCACGGGACTTCGGTCGAGCCGCAGTTGTTCATGCGTCAGGGAGTGCAGCGGACCGCGCTTGCGCGCCGCGCGCAGCTGGCTCTCTTCGAGCCGTTGCATTGACATGTGCGGGTAGCGCTTGTTCGTGCCCATCGGCGCACGATCACCTCCCACAGCGGTCCACGGAGTACCTTGCTATGGTAGTTCGTATGTTCTAATCTCGACGCTCGGGAAATAGCCGATAATCGCAATTATGTCAGTTCGGGTGGCCGGACTTCTCTCACAAGTGATCTACTGCGAACCGGCGGTCGGGAGTGATCCGTGATGCTTCGCGTCGAAGCCCTGCGATTGCCACGCTCGAATGATCGAGCTAGTCAGAATTGACCCCAGGTCTGGACAGTGCGTGACGCTCGCTACGTCAGGCCCACCAGCATTCATAAGAGGCGATGAACGTGCTCACCGCGCTAGATTGATCTGGTGGACTGGCCCTGGCGAAGAACGGCTCCCGCATCAAGTCCGTTTGTCTCGCAGATCAGCCAGCTCCTTCCAAGCCAGTTAGACCTCCTCGAAGCCCAGCTCGAGCGACAGGAGAGCGCGATGAGCACGCGCGTGTCGAACTCGAACACTCGCGCTGCAATACTCATCGGAGCGAGTGGAGTCCTTGGAGGGACAGAACTCGTCACAGCTTCTGGCGACCCGTGGATCAGCGGAGGAAATCTGATCCTGTACTTGCTTTCGGCCCTCTGCGGACTGAGGAGCATGCGTTCGCGTTTCGGGGAGCAGCCTGATCTGCCTGGCGCGATTGTCGAGTATGCGACCTTGAAGACGATCTGGCTGCGGCGCTCCCTGCTTGCAAGCCGAATATCAGCTCATGAGCTGTCCCGCAAGCAACTGAACCAAAGACACATCTGGCTGACGTCTGGCTTCGCTCTTCTTGTCCTAGCGTGGACAACGTCCGGCATCGGGACTATATATGGGGTAACTCATCCGGCACCCGCGGATACCGCAGTTTTCCAAGTTGATGGAGTCAAGAATGGCACAGAGCACCCCTAGCGACGACGATGGACGCAGCGACGGCGAAGTGAAGGTGATCACTCAGCAGGTGATCGAGCACTCGAAGCCCGCAGAGCCGCACATCGAGGGCTGATCCAATCAGACCACCTCATCCCGGGCCCGAAAGTTTTGCTCGAGATGAGCTTGACTGTCGCGCCCGGCGCTGGGGCGGGTCAAAGAGATTGATTACGATGGCGTCGATCCTCGAGGGCTCCCGACCGCACCGCAAGCGGACGAGCTGTCCGCTGCTGTGAGTCCACGTAGACTGCCGCCACTATGGAGCTATTGGACACGCTTGTCGGTGCGATTGTCGGTGCGCTCTTCGCGGTGGGAACCACAGCATGGTTTTTCCGTGCGGAGGGCCGACGAAACTACAACGGACGTCTCGACGATGCCCTGGTGGCGATCATGCGTGCAATCCCGGCGCGCGTCGAAGCCCTCGATTCGCACCAACGAGTTCTCGACGAGTACGAGAGGCGAGGAGGGGGCTCTCCCCCGCTCGCGCCGGGACCATATGAGATCGGCGTGCTACTTGAGGCTGCTCGCCTAGTTGCTCGTGATCCGGACACGAAGACGTTGGCCTCCGTGGCGGATGCTTTCTACTCCTTGACTGACCTGCAGCCACTAGCGCAGCGCGCTCGGCTGTCGCAGCTGTCCGAGCGCATTCGTCACTGGCGTCAGGGAGAACTCGGACCCACACCATGGAGCACCTTCTCCAAGATGGCTTTCGACATCGACGGGCGCACGGGCAAGACACCTCCACCCCCGTGGGACCTCAGCAATCGAATCGTGACCAACGCGGGATCAAGATACGCAGTCAAGGTAGAGGGGCAATCACGCCGGCGCTGGCGTCGCCTGTTCCGCAAGACTCCGCCGTCAGACGCACGCTGACCTTTTTGGCGAGACCCGGTCGGCGTGATGCGACGCATGCCGCCCTGACTGACGGGCGTCTCACAAGACGATCCCCAGCGGAGCCCCGCTCAAGAAGCACATCGACCGTGACGCCTTCTCTGTGAAACCTAGGAGAAAACCTTGACGCGACTTGACGCGACGTTGCGAATAGCGCATCCTGTAAAGGAGTCACCAAGAGAGCGGCTCCGAGAGAGAGCACTGAAATGTCTGCTGTCATCAATCGCCCAGAAACCAACGCGCTCGTTGATCACTTCGTCGATGCTCTGAGAGAGAATCTTGAGAACGGCGAACTGACACTCCCCACGAACGATGAGGAGTTGCGTGCCGCCGCGGTCGCCTCTGTTGCCACCATCGTGCAGAGCCAGCGCCCCCCAATCAGCGACCGGTTTGGCCGTTTCTTCACGAGCGAGACCGCTCGTCAAGCACTGAAGGGGATCTCCCGGCAGGCCCTCAAGAGCCGGACCGACAACAACCGCCTTCTGCGCGTCGAGACTGCGGATGGGAAGAAGATCTACCCAGAGCTGCAGTTCGATGGTGCCGGGTCGATAGTGCCGGGACTACCGAAGATTCTCCAGGTACTGCTCCCCGCCGCTGCGGATGAGTGGACGGTCCTGTATTGGCTCACGGCTCCGCTCGACGCCTTCGACGGCCGCACTGCGATTGACGTCCTCCGCGGTGCCGACACGCGCGACGCAAAGGCCATTCTGAGAATGGCGAAGGATGACGCGGCTGTTTGGCATGATGTCTCACATGGGGACGGATAGGTCGAAAAGCACTGTAGGAGCGCCTGGCCCTTCTTCCGAGTACGTGGGTTTCCCCGTGCTGAAACGGAAGAAGGGCCTGCGCGTTCATCGGGTACATGGGAGCGACCGAAAGTCCGGGGCGCCTCACAGCCCGTGGTTCTTCTCAAGCGGTCCGGGCCGTTTCAACCTGAAAGCGCCCCGCGGCACGCTCAACTGCGCTGAGAAAGCCGAGTGCGCGGTCCGGGAAGCGCTCGGCAAGACCCTCATGGGCGCGGCCGGAACCCTCGACCTGCCACGCTCGGCGGTAGCTGGCTGGCACTTGTCAGAGATGGAAGCGCCGGAACTCAAACTCGCCAACTTTACCGACCCGAAGGCCGGCATCTTTGGAGTCGTTCCCGGGGACATGGCGGCACCCAAAAAGAACTATAAGAAGACCCGCGCGTGGGCAGAAACGATCGCCGACGCCGGCCACGACGGCATCATCAACGTCAGTCGCTTCGCCGGCCCGAGCAAGTGCATCTTCATGTTTGGAGAAGCTGGTCAGCAGACACGCGGAAGCGTGCTGAACACGACCAATCTCGAGGATTACATCAGGTCTCAGATGCGGTGGGTGGTCCTCCATGACACTCCCCACTCGTCATCGCTCACCATCGTCTGACGGCGTGCCGGTCAGGGTCCAGGTCAACACATGTCGGCGGGGACGATTCGGACAATGCCTCTGGACGTCGACGACATGCTGCCGTTGACTTGCAGGTAGCTTGCCAGCGGCAAGGGCTGGTCACACCTGTCCAGGCACATGAGTGACAGTAAGAGGTAGGGCGCTGAGGCTTGAAACCATCCAGAATGCGAGCAGCTACGATCAGCGACATGGAGATCGCTGGGTTCGTCGTCGCTCTGGTCGCTGCCCTTGGGGCGGCCGTCGCCGCTTTGTACGCAGGCGGAGCAAACCGTCGCGCTGACGAAGCAAACAGGACTGCCGAGAAGGCGCTTGATCTTCAAGCGCGGATCGACGCTCGCGAACGTGAGTTCCGTGAGGTCATGTGGGAGTGCGATTACGCGCTCGACGACGCGGACAACATCGTGTTCCGCGTCCAGAACACTGGCTTCACTGACGCCCGCCAGGCGACCGCAGTGTTCTGGGCACCGAACGGCACACATGAGATCGTGCGCGCCGTCGGGGATGTAGCGGCTGGTGCATTTGCCGATGTCCGCGTCGAGACCGAGATGAGGGGCCAGTCCGCCGTCGAGGTGCTGCTATTAATGGATACGCCTTGGCGCATGCACTGGTCGAGTCCCCTTGGGCACGCTGAGACGTTCAAGTACTCCGGCCTTCAGCTCCACTGAGATGCTTGGCCTGCCGTAGGAGTCGAACGCTCACAGTTGCGACGTGTCAGCGGACCAGGGACGTGTCCGCAGCGGGGCGCTTAGCTCGTTCCACCACCGATCCGACGTCGATGGCCAGTGACAGTGGGATGCGCCGGAACTGTCATAACAGAGTGGAGCCGGTTCCTGAGGCAACATCGATCGAGGGTTGCCCGTAGCACGCGGACGAATGGGTACGCTCGATCGGGATGTGACGAGAGGGGAAGCGATGACCGCATTTCGCGGAGCCACACGACAGGCCTTGGCCAGGTTGTTAGACGAGCACGCAACGCATTCGATTATTGACGGCCTCTACACAAGGTACGAGGTCGCCCCGCTTTCCCCGAGCACGAACCCGAATAAGCTTCGCAAGACCAATCATCTGGTCCAGAAGCTCGCAGATCGTGGAGCAGGCGATGACTTCGCTGCACTCGTTGCGTACGTGTCCACGAGCGCTTCCGGCATGTCATCCGCGTTTCGTCGCGGCAGCGCGGAATCCCTCGACTTCTACGAGAACTTCGATCGAGACGCGCAGCAGAAAACTCACACCCCCACGGCCGCGACGCCGCGCCCTGAACGGACCTTCGCTCGACCGGGCAGCTCGGCGCCGCCACCTCAACCCCCGAAGGCCTCCAAGCGATACGTTTTCGTTGTCCGCGGGCGCGACGCTGAGGCTTACCGAGCTCTCAGCAGCCTCCTAACCGCTCTCGACCTTCGCGTCATTTCATGGGACGACGCCACCACGCGAGCAGGCGGAGGAACCCCGCACACGCTCGAGATTGTGCGTGCAGGCATCGATCTTGCTGATGCCGTGATCGTCCTGATGACGCCGGACGACCTCGCGTATGTGAAGGCCGACTTCTACGATCCCGTGCGAGATGATCCTCGTGAGGCGAGAGAGACCGGGCAGGCCCGCCAGAACGTGATATTCGAGGCCGGCTGGGCGATGGCCCTTGGCCAAGAGAAGGTCATCCTGGTGCGAGTAGGCGACGTCAGGCCACTGAGCGACATTGATGGACTCAACTACGTCTGGCTCACCAATGACGTCGATAGCCGACGACAACTGATCACCCGGCTTCGCAACTGCGACGTTGAGGTGCACGACAACCACGATCGTTGGCGCGAGGCAGGCATCTTTCCGACGCGCTGACCGGCGGTTCACGCACCGAGATCAATGAAGGGTCAGCGCGTGTCTTTCCGAGGCGACTCGTTCTTGCTCCCTGAGTCGGAGTCGCGGAACTTGCCGTCCCGGCCCTGAATACGGATATCTCCGCGCCCGCCACCCGTATTGTCGACGATCTGCCGCGCGCGATCGATCGCTTCCTTCTGGGTTTCAAAATGACCAGACGAACGCTCCGCGTTCTCCTTCTTCACGTCCCAACCACCGCGATCTTTATTCTGGACGACGTACCGGTCCTCGTTATTGTTGGCCATCTCAGTCCTCCCGTTCAGATGAGGCTCACGGTACATCTCACGTCGACACTGCACTAGAGGCGTCAGGAAACTCTCGCTCTCGTATCGGAGTCGGGCGCTGCGCCAAGGACCGTCGTTTGGTGATCGCATGTCCGCGATGTCACACATAACGGGCGGCGGCCAACGGCCCCCGCCCGTTACGTGGTGGTTAGGCTGCGTTCTTTCCCACCGAGTCGCCGGTGTCGTATCGCCCGTCCACGAACCTCTTGAAGTAGGCGAGCAGGTCTTCCTCGTTTTCGAAAGCTCGCATCGTCAGAAGGAAGTTGGTCTTGCGACCGCGGCGAAGTCCTGCCTGATTCTTCAGCCGTTCCTTCGGAGTCAGAATCAGCTTGCCGTCGGAGGTGCTGACCGCCTGCTCGAGCTGCGCGAAGCTCAGGACGCTCGTCTCGTAGTACCGTCCTGCCGACATGAGCAACGTGTGACGAGCCCATCCATCCGGCACGAGGAGCAGAGGCTTCCCGTCGGCGACGGGGAGGGTGAAGATCTCCTCATCCCATTCCAGCGCCGTCGGGTTCCACACCTGTCGCTTGAAGGCGCCGACCTCGTGCGCGCCGGTGGAGAACTCTGGGTAGGCCGCGACCATGGACTCGGTGAAGCGAGCGAGGGGCCCGAACATGATCCGAGTGGTGACGTCGGAGGTGATGTCGCGATCGACACCGTTGACGAAAAGGGGCAGGTCCTCGATCTGGCGCAGAACTCCGACGCGGACGAGAGCTTCCACATCGTTGTTCAGCGTTTCCCAGATCCAAGAACCCACCACAGATGCGCCGCCATGGCCAGAGAAGCCTTCTTCGGCCATGCCCATCCTTGTCTCCCATGGCTCGAAGAACCGCTGCAAGAGGCGCTCACCACGCTGATGTGCGGCGGGGGTGCCGACGATGACTGACCTGGTTACCTCGCTGAGGAACGAGTCGGCACACTCGATGGCGTCGTCCGCGAACGGCTGCGGTGAACGGCGCAGCCGGACCGCATGAGGATCAACGTACAGACGGTTGTCGCACAAGACGTCAACGTTGTGGAACGGTACGGAACCATTGATCCCGTAGTACTGCGTGATAGAAGGCATACGCCTCTCCCATCGGTAAAAGGAAACCGAGTGGTCTCCCGAAATGAGACCCGAAGGGAGAGACGGTGGCGGGTGCCACCGAAACTTCGATACGCTGTAGTGGACCCTGAACAAGTCACCACCGCGCCCTTAGGGCCGGAACTGGCCTGAGTTTGCAACGCAATCTCAGGCCAGACTTCTCTCTAGCTGTCGACGGGATCGTCCTCCTGTTTGGTCCGATTTCCCTTGATCTCGACGCTTGGCCCCCTGAGGTCGATGAGGAGCATCCCGTCCTCCTCGAACGGCTTGTAGCGTCGGCTGACCAGCGTGTCAATGTCGTAGTACTGAGTGAACGCCGTCGCAGACACGATGACCTGGCCGGTGTCTCGTGCGGACTGCGGACGGATCGTGTACGCGTGTGACTCAGTTGACGGGCGCAACGCAATGACGTCACGCTCCTTGTCGAAGAGCAGCTCCACAGTGTCAGGTTCACCGATGAGCTTGTGCGCAGCCTTGTTGATAGAGAAGATTCCACGCTTCTGAATGGTGACACTCGGCGCCTTGGCGAGCGGCGCCATGCGCTTGTCGAACACTTCAAACGGCATCTGCGTACTCCTTTCATTCCCTGTACCTCCATCCTACACCAGGTTTCGTACCCTGATGTTTTTGAAGTTCTTGAAAATAGTCCTGGTGCCACTGAATCGCAGATTTTCAGTCGCGCACTTGACCCAAGCGAGCACCTCGCTGGACACAGTAGTAGCCCGCTCCGACATGCTGTTCGAGTGCGTGCATGGATCACCGATGCGACGAGGGCCGCGCCCAAACCGTTTCACCGACTCAAAATTTCGGGCTAGAGCGTTGTAAGCCGGGAAGCTCGCGCCGCGTTAGCGACGCTGGTCACGTTGTGAGCCAACGCGTTCTACATCCGCGGGTCGGGCGCCGCATTAGAGAACGCCCGCCGCACGCTGGAGGCCCCAACCCCCAGTACGCGTCCGATGCTCTCCCAGCTCTGGTGCTCGGCTCGCATCCGTTCGGCGGTCGCGATCCGCTCGGGCGTCATCACGCTCGGGCGGCCGCCGACGCGGCCCTGGCTGCGTGCGTAGTCGAGGCCGCGCTGCGTGTTGTCGCGGATGGTGTCGACGCGGAGCTGCGCGAACACGGCGACGATGCCGTAGAGCGCTCGGCCCATCGGTGTTGTCGTGTCGATCATGGGTTCGGTGAGGCTGACGATATTGACCTGGCGTGATTCGAGGTCCTGCAGCGTTTCGATCAGGATGCGCTCACTGCCGGCTAGCCGGTCGAGGCGGCGGACCTTGAGGGTGTCCCCCGGTCGGAGGTAGTCGAGGCATGCGAGCCACTGCGGACGGTCAGTGACGCGGCTGGATTCGCCGTGGTCGACGAACACGCGTTCGCAGCCGGCGGCGAGCAGCTCCGCCTTCTGCGCCTCGGGGTGCTGCTCTCGCTTCGAGACGCGGGCGTATCCGACTTCGTGTGCCATGCCGAAAACGGTACTGCCGATGTTTCGGCGCGGTTAGGTTTCGGCAGGGGGTTTCGGCGGATCACTTGTCGGCGTGTCGTGCACCTCGTCGTCGACGTCGGCGACCGCGCCGTAAACGATCGTTTTCGGTGGAGGGTCAAGCCAGTGGAATCTAACCGCGTAGCGCCTCGTCTACGGCACCGGCGGCGGTCGAACGGCCTTCGACGAGCTCCCATGTGTTCCCCGCCGCGTGGTCTCGTTCGAGAACAGCGGCGACCACCCCCGCGACGTCGTCGCGCGTGATCCGTCCGATGGGGAGTGTCCCGGTGGGGGCGAGTTGCACTCGATTCGTCCCCGGGGAGTTGAGGAGCTCTCCTGGCTGCAGAATCGTCCAGCGAAGGTCGCTCGCACGCAAAGCTCGTTCCGAGGCCTCCTTGGCGCCGAAGTACGTGTCCCAGAAACCGCCGTACAATTCGGGCGGGCGGGTCCGCCCGACGCCCATCCCGGTGATAAGCACGAATCGGTTCACAGCCGCGCTTTCCGCAGCCTCTATTACGCGCAGTGCGCCGTCGCGATCGACACGAATGGGGTCACCAGCCGCGGCGAACACCACCGTATCCACGCCCTCGAGCGTATGTTCCAGCTCGCTCACGGTCGATCGAGTGAGGTCTGCAACAGCGGAACGCACACCGGGATACGCGTTCTCGGTGCTTGCGCGACGGCCGATGGCGAGCACGTTCTTGCCATGCTGGGCGAGGCGTTCGACGATGCGTCGCCCGGTCTGCCCGGAGGCACCGAAGACTGCGACGGTGCTCACAGGAGGACTCCGCCGGACACTTCGATGCGCTCGCCCGTGACCCAACGCATGCCCGGCGAGACCAGAGCCACCACGGCATCGGCGATCTCGGACGGCTCACCGACTCGTCCAAGTGCCGTCTGCTGACCCAGTCCGTGCCTGAGCTCGGCGTTGTCGCGCATCGCACCACCGTTGAAGTCCGTAGCCGTGGGCCCCGGCGCGATGGTGTTGATCCGGATCCGCCGGCGACCGAGCTCGAGGGCAAGGCTTCGCGAGAGCGCTTCGATCGCCGCTTTCGAGGCCGCGTAGACGGCGGTGGCCGGGCTGACGTGTCTGCTTAGGGAACTCGATAGGTTGACGATGCGGGCACCGTCTGAGAGGTGGGGGGCGAACGACTGGATCACCAAGAGCGGACCTCGGACATTCACCGCGAAGGTGAGATCAAAATCAGCGACAGTCACCTCGGCCAATGGCGCGAACTGTCCCACGCCGGCGTTGTTGACCAAGACGTCGATTGCGGAGCCGGGCCACTGCGCGGCGATCAGGGGAAGTACCCGCTCGCACGCGTCGTTGATCGACCGCGGATCGCCGACGTCCAGCTGCAGAGCCAGCGCCTCTCCCCCGGCATCCTCGATGCGGCGGACAACCTTCTCGGCCGCCTCTGCCGACCGAGCCGCGGCGACAACGCGATATCCGCGCTCTGCAAGAGCGAGGGCGGTCGCGTGCCCCAAACCCCGCCCGGCGCCTGTGACGATCGCGATACCTGGCTCGGCCATAGGTTCTCCTCTAGTTAAGTAAATACCTACTTACTTATAAGCTAGAGGTGTTGTACCGAGCCGTCAAGTCGAGAGGAACGCAGATGAGGGATGCCGAGGCGACACGCGCGCGAATTCTGGCGGCAGCGGTAGGCGAGTTCGCAGAACACGGCCTCGCGGGATCGCGGGTGGACCGCATCGCCCAGAACGCGGAGAGCAACGTGCGGATGATCTATGCATACTTCGGCGGCAAAAGCGGCCTGTTCGACGCCGCACTCGAGACTGCGCTTCGTAAGCTCGCGCACGACGTCCCGCCGAACGCGGATGACCTGCCTGGATGGGCAGGAGAGGTCTTCGACCATCATCAACGCCACCCCGATATCCTTCGCTTGAGCATGTGGGCGAGGCTTGAGCGGCCGTCCTCGCTGGCGGAGCCTGGGGACGTCTACGCTGAGAAGGCGGACGCTGTCCGGGCCGTTACCCCCGAACCTTTGACTCCAGTCGACGTGCTCATCTTCATCTACGCGGTCGCCCAAGCCTGGCAACTGTCGCCGACCGGCCTCACGAGCTTGGACGGCATCAGCGACGACCCTCGCCGGATAGCCGCCCACCGTCGCGCCGTCGTCGCGGCGGTGTACGGGATCCTGCACTGCGCATGATGTCCTAAACAGCCGAGGTTCAGCGCCTCTCGCCGAAAACGCCTGCCGAAACGCACTTACGGCGAACATTTCTGGACACCGATTTAGGGCGGTGTGAGTCGCCCCGCCGCAAACGATCGTTTTCGGCGAGCGAACATGACCCGCCCTGATGAGAGCAGCCAGAGGGAATGCAGGTTCGACATAGACGGTCTTCAGCTGCGACGAACAGGCTGCTGCAACTCCGTCACCCAATCGGATTGGTTTTCCGAGATCGCCCGGACATAGAGTTCCCGACACGGCCCTGCGTGAACAAGCCCTCTAGCAAATATCTCAGCGTGGATCGCTTGCCAGCTTTCGGCGATGTGATCCATGGAACCGAGATGGATGCCACACACGGCCGCATCAGCAGCGGGCAGGTCGACAACTTCGAAGCCATCGCGGACGGGCCCGTTGTAGGCGTAGCCGGCGATGACCTGCAGACCTTCTTCAGTCGTCTCGTACTGGGCGATGGGCGTCGTCAGAGACCCACACTCACCGCCGATGACCCGCCACGCGGCGCTACGCAGCGATACCTGATTCCTGCCTGTGCGAGATCTGCACGATCTCAGTTCGCCGGTCCATCCTCTTGACTGCCGATGTGATGGCCGACCTGCAACGCTCGAGCAAGAGCGCGACCTTCCGCGACCGCGTCCGCCTTCATTGGATGACTGCCCTCGACCTCGGCAAACCCTACGAGCCTGTTATGCCAGGCGCCCTCTCGCTCGTAGGTCTGCACGTCCCCGTTAGACATTTCCTGTCTCCAATCTTCTGCAGGCGAAGTCTTATCCTCAGTCGGAGCACGGGACTACAGTGACCCCCTTGCAATCCTGAGTGGACCTTAGCCGGTGGGACCGTCACGATAAGAGCATCGCCGACTCGGCGCCGCTCCCCCTCAGGAAGGTTCGTGATGACTGCAAAAACTGAAAGCCGTGAACACGGCTCTCAACCAGAGGAGCTCGACGAGGCCGAGTGCTGGGAGCTGCTGCGAACCTCGCAGCTCTGCCGAATCGGCTTTGTCGGTGTGGATGGATTCCCCGACATTCGACCGGTGAATCACTTCGCTGTCGACGAGAGCGTGTATATCCGGTCAGCGGTGGACTCGAAGTTCCTGGCTGTCACCTCGCAGTGTCGTGTCGCAGTCGAGGTTGACGGAGCGGACGACGCCGACTTCTGGAGCGTCGTGGTTCGTGGCATTGCCGAGCAGGTGACCAGCGAATCTGAGCTTCACCGCGTCGGCGCGCAGCATTTCCAGTCATGGACCGCTACGCCGAAGGTGTTCGTGCTGAAGATCACCCCGAGCATCGTCACAGGCCGCCGGTTTCCGAAGTTCGCGCCCATCATGTCCCCCGCCTACGCCGTACCGATCACCGACAAGGCGCGAGCGCAGCACCGAGAGAAGCGCGGTGAGCGCCCTGCGCCTATCCCGCATTTCGAACCGCCGATGCCATCGTGACGAAAGGCGGGGCACTTCCCACTGCTCCCCCTCCACTCCACCCCGGACCCGAGACCCGATAATCCACTCCTCATCGAAGAGGGCGAGGCTGGTATAGACCTCACTTCCGGGCACCCGAGGAGGGCTGTGACGGCGGAACGGGGGACCTCCAAAGAGAACTCGCAGATTCGGCGCGCGAGCTCGACACATGCTCTGTGGACATCGTCCCTGACGCGAGAGCTGTCGATCGCTCCGCGATCGGCACCACGGCGATGACCTGCTCCCGCGGGTCTGATCGCCGCCGAACGCCCGGGCAGAAGTCACTCCCCGCTGTGTGCGACCGGGGTGTTCGCAGGAGGTACTCTAGCCGTCTCCCGAACAGGAAAAAGAGAAAGCAGAGGGCCATGACCAACGACAGCAATGCGTCACGCTTCGAGAACTCCGATACCGATGCTCCGACCAACGATTCCGAGGGAACGGTCAAGCCCGGGGGTCTGGGCGAGGACAACACCATCCCCGCGAACCCCGACGGGGTAGCCGCAGGCCTGTCCGACTCGCCTTCGCACTTCAACCCAGAAGAAGACGAAGCCGCCAACGGAGAAAACTGACCTGCAGGCTCTCGCGTCCGGCCAAACACTCTTCGATCCGCGAAGCGAGCTCTGCGCGTCTCATGATCGGGATCGCTCGGCGGGTACAGGACCGCACCGAGGGCAGGTAACCCTGCTTACGTTGTAAGCAGGGTTACCGTGGCATATATCGGTCGGTCCGATCTGCACCCGCAGGGACGGTGCGTTCCTGACCGTTGGGAGGGATGACGCGTCATGTCGAGAGGATCTAGCCGGGAGCCCCGAGGGTCAGCGGCCGGGCGCCTAAGTCGCGAACTCATCATCGAGACCGCCCTAGGCCAGATCGATCGCGCCGGGGCACAGGGCCTCTCTATGCGCTCCCTTGCTCAGGAACTGGGTGTGGAAGCGATGTCTCTTTACCGGTACGTGCACGGGCGTGAGGATCTGCTCGAGGGTGTGATCGCTCTGCTCCTCGGACAATTGACATCGAACCTGGACGACGAGTTGGCGGAGCACTGGCAGGGCTTCCTGCAGGATGTCGCCCATAAGGTACGTCAGATCGCGATCGATCATCCTCAGGCATTTCCGTTAGTGGCGACCCGGCATCCCGCGGCGCCCTGGCTACGACCCCCGCTACGCAGCGTCGAGGTCGTGAACACGTTCCTCAGCACCCTGCTGGGGCACGGGTTTACGGACGCGCAAGCGGTCGATGCGTATCGGTCCTTCAGCAGCTTCCTGCTCGGTCAACTCTTGCTGGAATCCGCGGTTCGGGGAGCTGAGACCGGCCCGGTGGAAGAACCGCTCGACGAAGGAAACGCGGATATACCCGAGCGTGACGGGAGCATCGGCTTGGATGACGCTCCGGAGGTCCGTCGGCTACGGGCTCTTCTGAGCGAGGACCATTCTGACGAAGAATTCGAAGTATCGCTGGAAGTACTCCTCGACCGTTTCGCCGGGGAGCTGTCCCAGTAGCTGCCGCGTGAGCGCCCCGAGCGAGGCCGTCCGTCAGTGTTCTCTGGCAGGACCGGGGGTGGTCGCGTCCTTGGCTGTGTCGTCGGGGTCGGCATTCTGTCGGATCTCTCGGCCCTTCTCGATGTCCTGCCGCTCCTTCTCGGCGGCCTTGTCGCTCTTGCGGGTGTCGCGCGGAGGTAGCTGGATGTCCTCCTCGGCGGCGATGCCCGCCTGCAGCTGGCGACCTCGCTCGAGCTCAGCATCGAACTCCGCGCCGAACAGCAGCGCGAGGTTCGCGATCCACAGCCAGAGCAAGAAGATGATGATCCCCGCAAGGGATCCATAGGTGCGGTCGTAGTTCGAGAAGTTTCCGACGTAGAACCCGAAGGCTGCGGTAGCGAGTGCGAGCACAATGATCGCTAGCAGGGCGCCCATGCTGATCCACCGGAATTTCGGCTGCTTCGCGTTCGGGGTGGCGTAGTAGAGGATGGCGACGACCAACACCACGATGAATATGAGCAACGGCCACTTGGCGATGGACCAGACCGTCTGGGGTACGTCGCCGATGCCGAGTGCGTCGCCGATCGCCTTGGTGACCGAGCCGGAGACGACAAGAATGATCGCGGCGATCACGAGCAGCACGATCGTGATCACGGTGACCAGCAGCTGGGCGGGCTTCAGCTTCCAGAACGGCCGCCCCTCCTCGATCTCGTAGATCCGGTTCATCGCACGGCTGAACGCTCCCACGTACCCGGATGCTGACCAGATCGCCAGCAGGATGCCGGTGATGAGAGCGAAACCGGCACCCGGAGACTCGGCGATCTGCTCGATCGGCCCGCGGATCGTGTCGACCGTGTCGCCGGGAGCAACCTGCTCGATGATTCCCAGCACCGCATCGCTGGCGGCTTTCCCCTGCCCGACGACACCCAGTAGCGAGAAGATTGCAATCAGGCCGGGGAACAGCGACAGCACCGCGTAATACGTCAGGGAGGCGGCGATGTCGGTGCACTGGTCCGAAGAAAACTCGCGAATCGTCTTCCGCAGTACGTATTTCCAGGACCTCTTGTGCAGATCGTCTGGGGAATCGGGCTTGCCTGATGCTTCGGGGTCTGGGGCGTTGCGCGGGGTGGCGGGGGCTGTGCTGGTCATCGCAGGTTCCTTCGTGACGGGGCGGGCCCGTCGTCTGACGGGCCCGCCCGATTCGTGCGGGTTCAGCTGTCGGAGATGGTCTCGCGAGCGTGCTGAGCCTGGTCTCTCACGTCGCTGGCCGCGCCCTGGACTTCGTCCTTAACGGTGGCGACGGAGTCCTGCGCCGACGACTTCACGGATTCGACCGACGCCTGCAGAGGCTCCTTCAGATGATCGCCGACTTCTTTCGCAGCATCGGTGACCTCGTCAACCAGCGGCTGCGCCTGCTCCTTCACGGTTGCAGCGAGGTCCTTCTCCTTCGATGACGCGGGGATCAGAGACGCCGCGAGCAGGCCGGCACCGAACGCGATCAGTCCGACCGCCAGCGGGTTCCCTTCCGCTTTGGCGACCGCGCGGTCCTTCAGATCTCCGGCGTGAGAGCCCGCATCCGACAGCGACGAGCCGGCGTCATCCGCGGCGCCCATCACACGCTCACGGACGGACGTGAACGCACCGCGAACCTTGTCGACCTGTCGGTCCACGATCTTCGACGGGGAGACCTTATCGGCCAGGGCGTCCACGTCCATGCCGAGGTCTTGGCGGGTCCGCTCAATGTCGGCGCGGATCTCGTCGGGTGAATCGCTCATCGGTTTTCCTCATTTCTCTTCAGCGTTTCGGGGATCTCTTTCAGGGTGTCCACGGTCTGCGGGACGCCCTTCACTTGCTTGATCTGGCTGCGCCCGACCAGGAACAGGATCAGGGCAATGAGTGCCCACAGGACCGCGACGACAACGCCGGACCAGCCGCCACCCATCAGCGTTCCCAGAGCCCACCACAGCGCGACGGACAGGAAGAACACCGCCATCAGTGCGCCGTAGCCGGCGGCACCCATCAGGCCCGCACCCTTGGCGGACTTCGTGGCCGAGTCCTTCAACTCTGCTTTGGCGAGGGCGACCTCCTGGCGCATCAGCGTCGAAATGTCACGGGACACTTCCCCGAGGAGATCTCCGATCGAGGTGGATGCGGCTTTCGCTTCAGACGGTGTCGGGTCGGTCATAGCCGTCCTCCCCCAGAATGTCCGGACGGCTGGCGGCCGCCTGCGAGTACACGGGCGTGCCAGCGCCCGTGTCGTTCACCACGGGGACGGGCACGGACGGGTCAGGGTGCACCTGCGGAGGTGCCGGCACGGGAGCGGCGTCTTTATCGTCGGAAGCATTCGCGGCGAGGGCGCGGGTGAGGCGCCCCACAACGATGCCGCCGATCGCGGCGGCGAGGATGAACGTGCCGGGCTTGCGACGTGCGTAGCGCTTGACCTCCGTGAGCACAGAACCAGGGTCCCGGTCGCCGAGCCAGGTTGCGGCAGCAGACAAACGCCCCGACACCTGCTGGACCAGATCGCTGGCGACGCCACTGCCTTCCGAGTTAGTGGCCATGGAGCCGAGCTCGTCGCTGACAGAGCGAAGACCACCGGCAAGACGCTGCTGCTGGGTGTTCGCCTGCTCCGACAGCTCCCGCTGCGTCTGCGCATACAGATCCTTCGCCTGCGTCTTCGCCTCCCCCACGACGGTCGCAGCCTCATCCTTGGTGGTGCCAAGAACATCCTTCGCCTGAGTTGCCGCCGTGTCCTTCAGATCGGTGGCTTCCTGCTTGACAGCATCCACCTTGCCCGAAGAACCGGGGGCGTTCACGCCCGAGCCGCTCGGGCTGGTCGTCTCATAGTTGTCCGACATTAGTGCTCCTCTCGCGGACCGACCGAACAGTCGGTGGAACCCGTTCTAGACCGTCTCCCCCGCCTCGGTCAGGGCCCTTGCTCCGAACAGACTTACGGTGTATTCAGGCCGAGCACACCACTGCCGCACACCGCGCCGTTATTGGTGTGTAACCCTTTCCGCAGGCCGCAGGCCGCAGGCCGTCCGACCTTTCCGTACGTTGCTAACATTCGACCATGGTTGAATCCGCTGCGTTCGTGACGCCGAAGCTCTCCGTGCAGCCCGACGTTCGCGTTCTCGGCGCCCGAGAACACAATCTGCAGGATGTCGACCTCACGGTGCCGCGCGATGCAACGGTCGTCTTCACCGGTGTGTCCGGCTCGGGAAAGTCCTCGCTGGCGTTCGGGACGCTGTACGCCGAGTCACAGCGACGCTATTTGGAATCGGTCGCACCATACGCCCGCCGCCTGATCGATCAGGCGGGAGTGCCCGATGTCGACTCGATCACGGGGATGCCGCCTGCGGTCGCCCTGCAGCAGCAGCGCGGTGGAGGGAATGCCCGATCGACCGTGGGCAGCATCACCACGTTGTCGAGCTTGGTGCGGATGCTGTACTCGAGAACCGGGGACTACCCGGATGGGCAGCCGATGTTATATGCGGAGGACTTCTCCGCGAACACGGTCCAAGGAGCCTGCTCAGAATGCCACGGCATCGGCCGCGTATACGCGGTGAACGAGCAGCAGATGGTCCCGGACCCCTCGCTCACCATCCGCGAACGCGCCATCGCCTCCTGGCCGACCGCGTGGCACGGCCACCAGCTGCGTGACGTGCTGGTTGCTCTCGGCTACGACGTCGATGTGCCGTGGCGGGACCTGCCGAAAAAAGACAGGGACTGGATCCTGTACACCGATGAAACCCCCTTCGTTCCGGTCCACTCCCGGCTCACCCTCTCTGAGTCCAAAGCTGCGATCGAAGCAGGCGTGGAGCCGAGCTACTCGGGCACATTCGTCGGAGCTCGCCGGTACATTCTGGACACGTTCGCGAACACCAAGAGCGCCTCGATGAAACGGCGCGTCGCGCAGTTCCTCACCGCTGCGATCTGCCCGGTCTGCGATGGCAAGCGGTTGAAGCCCGAGGCGCTGTCTGTCACGTTCGAAGGATTCGACATCGCCGAATTCTCCCAACTGCCGCTCCGGGAACTTGCCACGATCCTGTCCGGAGTCGTCGCACGGTTGGAGGACCACGAGGCCGCCTCTTCCGATGCTGCCTCTCTGCATGCCGCGGAGGAAGGGCAGGTCGCTGCGGGCAAGGCTCCGCTTGCCCCCGTGCCCGATGTGCGACCCACCGCAAGCGGAGCGCCAGAGAAGCGTGCTGCTGCGGTCCAGCTCGCCTCAGGGGTGTTGCAGCGGCTTCGTCCACTGGTCGATCTGGGACTGGGTTACCTGTCATTGAGCCGGACGACGCCAACGCTGTCGGGCGGCGAGCTACAGAGACTCCGGCTCGCGACGCAACTCAGCTCTGATCTTTTCGGGGTCGTCTACGTCCTCGACGAACCATCGGCGGGACTGCATCCGCAGGACGTGGCGGCGCTCCTCGAGATCCTGGACGGACTCAAGGGGCGAGGGAACAGCCTGTTCATCGTCGAACACTCCGTGGCTGTGATGCGGCACGCGGACTGGCTGGTCGACATCGGCCCCGGCGCCGGTGAACACGGCGGCCGCGTGCTCTACAGCGGCCCACCCGACGGGCTCGCCGATATTGAGGAGTCCGTGACACGCGGATACCTCTTCGGTGGCCGCGGTCTCCCTCTTCGCACACCCCGTGAGGCACGCAGTTGGCTGCGCCTGGAGAACGTGACGCGGAACAACCTGCACGACCTCACGGTCGATATCCCCTTGGGTGTCTTCACCGCCGTTACGGGCGTGTCCGGGGCCGGCAAGTCAAGTCTGGTCAGCCAGGCGCTTCCATTGCTGCTTGGCGATCGCCTTGGCCGGGCTGTCCGGGCCGATGACGAGCCGGTCAGCGACGAGTCACTCCTCTCGGATGCGCCGGAACGTCTCGATGGGCGCGTCGCCGGGCCCGTCACCGGTGTACAGCGGCTGGTCGTCATCGACCAGCGGCCCATCGGCCGGACCCCGCGGTCCAACGTCGCCACCTATACCGGGCTGTTCGATCACGTACGTCGTCGATTTGCAGACACCCCGGAAGCTCGTTCCCGCGGGTACAAGCCTGGCCGATTCTCCTTCAATGTCGCCGGCGGGCGCTGCCCGACCTGCGAGGGCGAGGGATCGGTGATGGTCGAGCTCCTCTTCCTGCCTTCCGTGTACACCGAATGCCCCGACTGCCACGGCACCCGATACAAGGCATCAACGCTCGAGATCACGTGGAGGGGGCACACGGTCGCTGACGTGTTGTCCATGAGCGTCGAGGAGGCGAACCTGTTCTTCGCGGGCGATGAGGAGATCACGCGATCGCTGGCAGCTTTGTCGGATGTCGGACTCGATTACCTCCGGCTGGGTCAACCGGCAACCGAACTCTCCGGGGGTGAAGCGCAGCGTGTCAAGCTCGCGACCGAGTTGCAGCGTGCGCAGCGCGGAGACACGCTGTACGTCTTGGACGAGCCGACGTCCGGGCTCCACTGCGCCGATACGGATCGTCTGGTCACGCATCTGCAGACGCTGGTCGATGCGGGCAACACGGTCGTCGCCGCGGAGCTGGACATGCGCGTTATCGCGGTGGCCGATCACGTGATTGATCTTGGCCCCGGCGCGGGCGACGCCGGCGGGACGGTAGTTGCAGCTGGCACGCCCGTCCAGGTCGCGGATAAGGGCGTCGGTGCTTCCGCGAGCTATCTCGCCGCCGCACTGCAGGCGGCCGCTAACGTGACCCCATCGTGACGAGCGGGCCGCGGTGCGATGTGAGTATCGGACCGATGCTGGGGACACCCCCGGTACGCCGAAGATAGTGCGGTCCCGGATCTCCGGAAGAGGGGTTGATCCAAGGCGGGGCATCCGGTATTCAGCCGCGGGATTGCGCTTGCAAGCGTCGAACCGCTTCCGCATCAGTCGGTGCGTAATTGGCGCCCCGCGCGATGCTCGAGCAGCTTCAGGTGGTTCGTATGTGCGCGGGGACCGAGTAGGTTCACGTCATGGGAACACTCGAATACAACAGCTCCCGGCCGCCCGATTCAGGTCGACGACCAGACTCTCACGCATCTGAAGATCGTGATCGGGACGAAGCTGCGCCGCCAGGAGAGCTTCATGATGACGTGGCTCCCCCGCGATGAGGTTCCGGCCAGCCGTCTGACGATCTGGCTGCATCCGAGCATCCCCCTCATCTTCGCTTTCGACGATGCCGTGCTGCGGCCTAGCGACCCCGCACGGATCGAGCGGATGATGGAGCACGTCGCCGCGCGTGGGGAACTCGTCCTCGACCAGCTCCCCTGAACTGGCTCCCTGCGCGGCTCCTACTCGAAGGTAGTCTTGCGCGACCTGGGAAAAGGGGCTCATCCCAATCGGGGGTGTAGGAGTTGGGGTCTGAAGCCGCCGGTCTCGAGCAGGCTTCGGGCGATGTAGTTGGTCAGGTTGCGGAACCCGAGTGCGGAGCCGCGCAGGTGTTCGAGCCGTCCGTTGAGTGCCTCGGTCGGCCCGTTGCTGGTGCCGGGTCGTTCGAAGTAGGCGAGCACGTCGGTGGCTCGCTTCTTCAGGGTCCGGCCCAGGGTGGCGAGCTCGGTGAGCACCTTGGGGACGCGGGCGCTGAGGTCGGTGATCAGCTTCTCCATGAGCTCGCGGCCACGTTGCCGGTCCTCGTGGCGATAGGCGGCGATCATCCGCTGGTAGACACCCCAGGTCGCCTCGACCTCGACGTGAGCGTCATCAACGAACAGCGCGCGTAGCCTGTCGCTCTGCTTGTCGGTGAGCAGGTCCGAGCCGGTGTGCAGCGTGCGCCGCGACTTGTAGAGCGGATCGTCCCTGAACCCACGGTGCCCGTGGATCGCGAGTTGGACCCGGCGCCGGCACCTGTCGAGGGCGTCACCGGCCAGGCGCACGACGTGGAAGGGATCCATCACCTCGACCGCGTCACGGAAGGCGTCGTCGTGGTCGGCGAGCCAGGTCTTGAACGCCGCCTTCGACCGGCCCTCGACCATGTCCAGCAGCCTTGCTGGGCCGGCGCCATCGCGGACCGGGGTGAGGTCGATGATCACGGTGACGTACTTGGCGCCACGCCTGGTGTGGCGCCAGACGTGCTCATCGACGCCAATCACCTTCACGCCCTCGAACCGCGTGGGGTCGTTGATCAGCAGCCGCTTGCCTTCGGCCAGGACCGCGTTGTTGGCGGTGTCCCACGCGACCCCGAGTCCCTCGGCGACACGGGCGACGGTGAGGTGTGCGACCACGATCCCTTCCAGCGCCCACCGCAGCCCGGTGCGCGAGAGCTTCGCGCGTGGCTCCGCCGCGGCGCTGGTGTCTTGGCGCCACACGTGTCCGCAGTCTGCACAGCGGTAGCGGCGCACTACAACTTCCAGCACGGTCGGTCGCCAGCCCAGCGGCTCGTGGGCCAACCGCCGGATCACGGTGTCACGAGCGGCGCCTTCGCTGCCGCACCGTCGGCACCACTGATCTGGTTCCACCACGCGGCACGCGAGGACCGCACGATCCGGTTCAAGTCGTTGCCCGATCACGCTCAGACCGAGGCCGTCGAGTCGAGCGAAGGCGGTCAGGTCAGGGCGGCCGAAGCCGGGCGGCGGAGTAGCGTCGGGCACGTCGAGGTCTTTCCGATGGATGGCGTAGGAACCTCCATCGTCGGGAGACCTCGACGTCTATCTGCGGACCGACTCGGCGGGGCGCGATCGTCTCGTGCGTTGGCGGACTACGGGAGCTTGGACGCGAGGACGTCGGCCGCCAGGATCTCGGGTGCTGCGCCGAGGAGGTGCTGGTTGGCCATCAGGGCTGCGACGATGGCGCCGTTGGCGTGGGCGTCGCGAGCGGCTTCGTCGGGGAATGCATCGAAGATCCAGAAGGTGTCGGCGTGGGTCCTGACCGCGAACCAGACAATCGTTCCTACTTCTTCGTTGGCGAGTGCGACAGCGCCGGCGAGCAGATCGGCGACCGCGTCGTGCTGTCCATCGGCCGCGACGATCTTGGCGACGAAGGCATACGGAAGTGATGCGGGTGTGGACATGAGGGACTCTCCTTGACGTCGGGGTTCTTCGTGGGACGAGTTCAGCGTATGACGAGCGAGGGCCGGTGGGGAGTGGCGTATACGGCAGTATTGCTATTGTTTACGTCATGCGTATCGGACTGATCGTGATCGACGGCTGCTTCGGTTCGGCTATCGCGTCGATCATCGACATCGTGCGGGTGGCCGACGGAGCCCGCGGCGATGTCGACCCGCGGATCGACCCGATCGAACTCGCCATCCTCGGACCGAAACGGCGAGTGACCACGACGGCATCGATGACCCTGTCGGTGGACCACCCGCTGCCGGAGTCCGGAGAGTTCGACGTGGTCGTCGTCCCTGCGCTTGGAACCCTCACGGCCGCCGCGACCCACGACGCCCTCCAGAGTCGAGATGCTCGTTCGGTCATCGCCTCACTCGGGCGCCTCGACGACGCGACCACCCGGATCGCCGCGGCGTGCACCGGCGTGTTCGCCGTCGCCGAGACAGGACGGATGCATCATCGGCGGGCGACGACCAGCTGGTTCCTGGGGCCGGAGTTCCGGAAGCGCTATCCGACCGTCGCCCTCGATCTCGACACCATGGTCGTGGTCGACGGGAACCTCGTCACCGCCGGCGCCGCCTTCGCCCACATCGACCTCGCGCTCTCACTCGTGCGATCGATCAGCCCCGACCTGGCCCAACATGTCGCCAAGCTCCTCATCATCGACGAGCGCCCGTCGCAGGCGGCTTTCGTCGCCTACGAACATCTCCGGCACGAGGACCCGATCGTCGTCGAGTTCGAACGCTTCGTGCGCGCCCGCCTGGACGAACCGTTCAACGTCGCCTTCGTCGCGCAGTCGCTCGGCACCAGCCGGCGCACCCTCGAACGACGAGTCCGTGCGGCGCTCAACCTCACTCCGCTCGGCTTCGTCCAACGGCTTCGCACCGAACGAGCTCGACACCTCTCAGCAACCACGGACCTCACCTCCGCCGAGATCGCGCTACGGGTCGGCTACGCAAACGCCGAGACTCTGCGCTCCCTCCTGCGCAGGGAGCGACGCCGTTCCTGACCTATCGCCATGCCTGTAGCTTGTGTCCTAGCGCTCGGTTGGAACCACCTCTCAGCACGTCGCGTCGACGCTCCTGCGTCGCCCCTGGACTACCCACTCGACACGCCCGCAGCACAGCCCATGTGACGTGCCCCGGCTTCCCGGACGGTCGGGGTTGGGTGGCTGTGATGTCGCTGCGTTCTCGTCGAGAGGGTCAGCAGACCCGATCAGAGCCGATTGGGATGAGCCGCGAAGGCGGTTAGGTCAGGGCGGCCGAAGCCGGCCGGCGGGGTAGCGTCGGGCACGTCGAGGTCTTTCGGATGGATGGCGTAGGAACCTCCATCGTCGGGAGACCTCGACGTCTATCTGCGGACCGACGCGCCCGGCCGACCTACACCTTCATCTGGGAAGAGCCGGAAAAGGTGGGACTGTTGCTTCGCGTCTGCGACATCGATGGGTGGGGGTACCTTCCTGGGGACCGGTATCTTCGACGCGGTCGGGCGGTTGCTCTCCCTCCCCCAGAGTCTTCAGCAGCCGCCCGATCACCCACCTCCGTCCCGACGCGCGGAACACGGTGCCCCTGGTCAGGAACCGCCTGACACACGCTGGTTTTCGACGGCGCGATTGCGTACGGCACCGGTCTCGGTTGCCGCTAGGGTGAGCTTATGGCGACTCTTCACTACGGGGCATCCGATGATGCGATCCATATCGAGGACCGTGCTCTCGCACACCTGAAGATCGTCATCGCAACCAAGCTGCGCCGCAACGAGTCGTTCACTCTGTCCTGGAAGCACCCCGAAGGAGAGCCCGGCGGGCGCTCCACGATCTGGGTTCACCCCTCGATCCCGCTGCGGTTCGTGTTCGATGAACCCGAGGCACCCCAGATCAACGTGAAGTGGGCAGAGCAGCTGATGCACACCGCGAACTCCAGCGGCGGGATCATGCTCGTCGACGAGGTCCTGGAAACGACCGAGCTCGAGGCCAGCAACGCCTAGAGCAGATCCCAGTTCCCGGACGCGCCCAGCGACAGCACCGCGTCGTCCGACTCGTACATCACGCTCTCATCGGTGATCAGCACCCGGCTACGCGGCGTGATCAACGCTCTCACCTGACGGCCCTCCATCGTCGTGAACCGCACGACCAATCCCGCCCCCGCCACGGCAGCTTCCAGCTGCTCGCATAACGCGTCCACGTCCTGCGACGGGGAAAGCACGAAACGAGAGCCGTCGATGCAGACGTGAGTCTGGTCCACCGTCCGCTCATGCATAGAGAGCACCTTACGAGGACCCCGCTCCGTCACCGAAAGGGGTTGCGCCAGCGGGCTACTTTGAGGCAGGCTCCAGGTCCTGTTCCAGCCTGGTGCCCTCCGCTGGCTCCGGGACCATGTAGAGGCCGGACGGCGAGTTCGCCGTGAACGCCAACGCATCTATCCACGCGCGATTGACCGGGGGTGTGCGGCTCCCGTACTTGAACACGAGGTTGCTGCCCGGGTGGATCCACACCGTCGTCCGGCCGCCACCGATGCTGACATCTTCCCGCCAGGTGAACGGGAACGGCTCCCCGCGACGCAACTTTGCCGTGATGACGAGCTGCACATGAGTCAGAGCACGGTCCTCGATCTCGACCTTCTGACCGCCCTCGTACGTGAACTTACCCATGATCGACCTTCCTGCCGGGTGCATCACCAGTATCCCGCACACGCCCCTCGTCGTCTGCCCAAATCGGACGACCCGGTACGCTTTCTTTCTCCCAACGCACGCGGCAGAAATGGTGATCTGATGACTGAAGAGAGCAACACCTCGACGTCCGATAACTATCGGGACGGCATCGTCAAGCCTGGCGGGCTCGGCAAAGACAACACCATTCCGGCCGATCCCGACGGAGTAGCAGCAGGTTTCACCGGTTCCCCCTCTCACTTCAATGCCGAGGAAGATGAATCCGCCGAGAAAGAAAACTGAACGCCGTAGGCGCTAGGCCTACCCGCGCGTAGTTTTCGCTAGAAACCGAGCGCTAGTGCAGTGCTCGGCTGATCTGAGAAGAGATGATCGTATGGTCGACCGCGCTGAAACGAACTGGGCTGACCCCGTTTCGTAGGTCCAGTCGTTATGAGAGTCGTCCTGTTGTCCGCGGTCGCGGGCAGGGAGACTGGTCAGATCATGACGAACAGCAGGAAGCGTCACACCCCGGAGCAGGTCGTCCGTAAGCTCGGGCAGGCCGACAGGATGCTCGCCGACGGTCAGGACGTCGCGGCGGTGTGCCGGGAGCTCGTGGTGTCCGAGCAGACGTACTACCGGTGGCGGAACCAGTACGGCGGCCTCAAGGCCGACGACGCAAAGCGCCTGAAGGAGCTGGAGAAGCAGAACGCGACCCTGAAGCGTCTGCTCGCGGAAGCGGAGCTGGAGAAGGCCGCGCTCAAGGAGCTGGCTGAGGGAAACTTCTAAGCCCGGACAGGCGCCGCGCCGCCGTCGATCACCTCAAGCGCAAGCTGCGGGTGAGCGAACGGATGGCGTGCCGTCTGGTCGGGCTGAGCCGCTCCGCGTATCGGCGACCGCTCAAGGGCGACACGGTCGCGGACCCGGATCGGGCGTTCAGGGAGTGGCTGCGCGCCTGGGCGAAGGACCATCCCCGCTACGGGTACCGGCGGGCGTATCACGACGCCCGCGCCGAGGGGTGGGTGGTGAACCACAAGAAGATCCAACGCCCGTGGCGTGACGAAGGGCTCCGGGTCCCGCAGCGGCGTCGACGCAAGCGCGTCGGGTCCTCGACCGTCGACGCGCCGACGGCGGACGCGCCGAACGTGGTGTGGGCAGTGGACTTTCAGTTCGACGCCGACGAGCACGGCCGACCGATCAAGATCTGCTCGATCGTCGACGAACACACCCGGGAGTGCATCGGCGGCCTCGTGGAGCGCTCGATTACCGCCGACCGACTCACCGCCCACCTCGAGGACCTCGTCGCCGCCCGGGGCGCCCCGGCGGTGCTCAGGTCGGACAACGGGCCGGAGTTCATCAGCGAGGCGATGGCCGACTGGGCCGGCACCCGCACCGGCCTGTCCTACATGAATCGGCCTGACTTTCGTTCCGTTCTTCAAGCAAGGATGGAACACGATGAACAGGAAGTATTCGCCGGAGATGCGTGAGCGGGCGTTGCGGATGCTCGCGGAGACGCGACCGTCGCACCCGAACATGATGAGCGCGGTCCGTCACGTCGCCGGGCTGCTCGGGATGAGCCCGGAGACACTGCGCCTCTGGCAGCGCCGCTTCGAGGTCGACGCGGGCGTGAAGCCCGGGTTGACGACGGATGCGGCGGCGGAGATCAAGCGGCTGCAGAAGGAGGTCTCGGAGTTGCGGAAGGCGAACGAGATCCTCAGGGCTGCAAGCATCTTTTTCGCGAAGGAGCTCGACCACCCCTCGACGAGATGATCCGGTTCGTCAACGAACACCGGGATCGTTTCGGGGTCGAGCTCATCTGCCAGGTCCTGCGACCGGCGGTGAGAGGATTCTTCACCTCACGCGGCTATCGCGCCGCGGTGGGCCGCGCGCCGTCCGCGCGGCAGCTGCAGGATGATCTGCTCGTGCCCGAGATCGCCCGGCTGCATGCGGAGAACTACGGCGTCTACGGGCGCCGGAAGATGCACGCCCTCATGCGACGGCAAGGCTGGGACATCGGTCGCGACCAGACCGAACGCCTCATGCGCCTCGCCGGGGTTCGCCGTGTCCGCAAGTCGAAGCGCGTGTTCACGACCCGCTCCGACACGACCACAGTGCTGCCGAGTGATCTCGTGAACCGTCGCTTCACCGCACCAGCGCCGCGACGGCTCTGGGTCTGCGACGTCACCTACGTCGCCACCTGGTCCGGGTTCGCCTACGTCGCATTCGTCACCGATGTCTACTCCCGCCGCATCGTCGGCTGGAACGTTGCGGCGACGCTGCGCTCCGAGATCCTGCCGATGCAGGCCCTGGACATGGCCGCCTGGAACGCCGGTGGGCGCCTCGACGGACTCATCCATCACGCGGACCACGGGTCGAACTACACCGCGATGGTCTACACCGAGAGGATCGTCGAACTCGGCGCTGTCCCCTCAACCGGGACCGTCGGCGACAGCTTTGATAACGCGATGGCCGAGGCCGTGAACAACCTCTACAAGACCGAACTGATCCGCCAGCGCGGGCCCTGGCGCACCGTCGAGCAGGTCGAGCTCGCGACCCTCGAATGGGTGTGGTGGTGGAACAACTCCCGCCTCCACGGCGAGCTCGACATGCGAACACCCGCCGAGGTCGAACAGGCGTATTACGCTGACCAGGAATCAGCCAATCCGGCACCTGTCGGACAAGGCTCCCGATAGGAACGAAAGTCAGGCCGATTCAGTGGCCTGTCTGGCACGAGTTCCGGCCCCTCGTCCCCAGAACGAGGGGCCGGAACTTTGTGGTCAAAGGACGACGCCTAACTCCCCAGGAGCATCCGGGCGCTCACAGCGCCACTGTCACTCATCCCAGCACAACGCACGACCGAGTGGAATCGGTCGGAGCGCCTCATACAGAGTACGTGGCTAGACCACAAATGTAAGACATCACTCAAATCGATTGACGAAATCCGACCGCCTCTGATATTGCGACCGTGTCGGGGCGGTAGTAGCGCGTCCGTTGCGTTTCAGCCTGGGGAGCTTATTCCGCAACGAACGCGCTCTTCGCGGGGACCGAAAGGTTTGATGCCTCCTAGAACTCGGGCGCCCCGCGGACCATCAACCTACGAGCGGCTCACGTAGCCCTCTAGGGGGTTGCGCTCCTGCCATCCGGCGAGTAGCGGACTCAGGCGGGCGGGTCTGAATCTGCCCATGATGGGTGCTTCTGCGTCAACCGGCCGCGGACTTGACATTGACCGTACTCTGAGTACGCCCTCTGGCCGGGAATGGCAACTCCACGTAATCGATCTTGGCCCCGGCGCGGGCGACGCCGGCGTGACCGTGGTTGCAGCTGGCACGCCCGCGCACGTCGCGGACAAGGGCGTCGGTGTTTCGGCGAGATACCTCGCCGCGGCATTGGAGGAAACGGCAGATCGCGCCCGTATCGGACGTCGTCTTCCGTCTCGGCAGCATCCCACTCGCTGCCACCAGCGTGATCGGATTCGGGCTCGCAATGGTGCTGATACTCGGCCTTATGGTGATCCTCAAGCGAACGGAGTGGGGCGCGAGCATCCGCGCGGTGGAGCAGAACCGTCAGATGGCGCTCCTCGTTGGGATCCAACCGAAGCGTGTCTACGCCGCGGTTTTCATCATTGCCGCTGTTCTCGCTGCGGCCGCCGCGCTCATTTACGGAACGACGACGACGATTACGCCCGCAAAGGGATTTGCGCCTCTCCTCACGGCCTTCGTCGTGCTCGTCTTTGGAGGATCCACTTCACTTCTCGGGACCATCATTGGCGCGTTCACGATCGGCGTGCTGGAGGCGAGTACGACGTACTTCTTCGGCTTACAGTGGAGCCCTGTGGTCGTATTCATTGTGCTGGTAGTAGTCATGCTGGTGAAGCCAGAGGGTCTGATCAAAGGACGAACCGCATGAATCGGCTGATCATTCGCTACGGCTCATACCTCGGGCTCCTGACGGCGGCGGCCGCCCTGCCATACCTGGTGACCTCGGCGTCGAGCAGGCTCGTCGCCATCACGGCACTGCTGTATGCGCTTCTCGCGGCGAGTTGGAACCTCACCCTGGGGATCAGCGGCATCTTCAACTTCGCGCACGTCGGCTTCTTCGGTTTGGGCGGGTACGCGGCGGCGATCTCAGTCGTCTCGTGGGGATGGGACGCCTGGGCGGGGCTGTTGCTCGGCGGCGCCGTCGGATCGGCCGCCGGCGCACTCGCCTATCTGCCTGTAGTGCGGATGCGAGGGATCTATATCGCCCTAATCACCTTCGTGTTCGTGCAGCTGTGTTACTACCTCATCCTTGCTGTCCCCGGCCTCACTGGTGGATCGAGCGGACTTCCAGGTCTGCGCTCGCTCGGGATCGGTTCCTTCTCCCTTCACGAGTTCGGAGGTCTCGGTTACCTCTGGCTCGTAGGATTCGCGGTGGCCCTCCTTCTCATCGCCCTCGACTCGGTGTTGCGGAGCAGCTTCGGTCGGAGCCTCGTCGCGCTCCGCGATAACGAGCAGTTCGCGGTGAGCCGAGGGATCAGCCGCGTCCGTCAGCAGATGCTCGCCTTCGTGCTCAGCGGCGGTATCGCTGGCGTTTCGGGCGCTCTGTACGTTTCGTATTTCCGGGTGGCCGACACTTCGCTCTTCAGTTTCGGATTCGTGACCCTCGGGTTGAGCATGATCTTCCTCGGTGGCACCGGACATATATGGGGTCCGGTCGTCGGAGCGATCGTCGTGACGCTCATCGACCGTCAACTGTCCGACCTCGGATCGTGGCGTCAGATCATCATTGGTGGGGGCACGATCCTGGTGCTGATATTCCTTCCTCGCGGAATCGCTGGACTGATGGAGCGCGGTGCCGTCGGACTGCGCCGACTCGTTCCTGGAGCGCCGGTTAGATATCAGCGATCGAGGGACACAGCCATTGCGAACACCCCTGTAACGGCCAACGCCACCGAAGGAGAAAAAAATGTCTGAGGCCAACAGCCACCACAGCGCCCGTAGCCAGGCGGTGTCGACGGTTCTTGCCGCCGTCGACGAACTGACGCCGGCGTTGGTGCAGACCCTTGCCGAGGCCGTACAGATTCCCAGCGTCAACCCTCGGTACCCCGGCCAGAACTACACCGACCATATCGGTCGCGAGAGCGAGGTGAGTGCTCTGCTCGCCGATCTTTACCGCTCGTCCGGAGCGGATGTCGAGATCGTGACGGTCGAAGCGGACCGAGACAACGCCTGCGGCCGCATCGTCGGCGCCGGTGGAGGACCGTCGATCCTGTTCAACGGACACGTGGACGTCGTTCCGGCGAACGCGAGCAAGTGGAGCCGCGATCCGTTCTCAGGTCTCGTCACGGACACCGACGTGCATGGCAGAGGTGCCACCGACGACAAGGGCGGGGTCGTGGCGGCCGCATTCGCGGCATTGGCTCTGAAGAGGGCCGGCGTCAAGCTCAAAGGAGATGTCGTCCTCCAAGCCGTGGTCGGAGAAGAAACGGGCGATCACCAATACGGCACGAGCGCTGCCCTGGACGCCGGGTACACAGCCGATGCCGCAGTGATTGTGGAGCCCACCAGCTATGACGGAACGACACCCAAGCTCGCAACCGTCAGCGCGGGTGGGCTCTGGTTCTCGCTCTCGTTCGAAGGAAAGGCGGCGCATTCGAGCCTGCGCGGACGTGCGCTGCACCCCACCCTCGATGGCGAGACCTTGGGGGTGAACACTGTTGACAAGTTCTGGGTCGTCTACCAAGCCCTCCGGAACCTCGAAGATCAGTGGGCGCAGCACGACCGGCACCCCCACTACGTTCCGGGCCACTTCAGCATCCTCCCGGCGGTGCTCGACGCGCATCCCACCGGCTTCAAGGTGCCGTTTGCGCTCGCCGACACCTTGACCGTCGAGTACTCCGTGACTCACAACCCCGCGCGGACCAACGAGGACGTCATCGCCGAGATCGAACATGCCGTTCGAAGCGCATGCGCATTGGACCCCTGGCTGCGTGAGCACACGCCGATCTTCGAGTGGAAGCTCTTGTGGGCGCCGTACACCTTGAGCCCGGATCATCCGCTGCTTCCGGCATTGACCTCGGCGCACAGCGCTGCGCTCGGCGCTATCGATGAATCGCGCCTACCGGAACTCAGCGGCTTCTTTGGACTGTGCGACATCACCTGGATGGACGCGAGAGGCCTCCAGGGCGTCATGTACGGCCCCGGCGTCGGCAACACCGCGCACGCCGAAGATGAGTACGTGCCGATCGAACAGCTCGTGGTCGCCGCCAAGACGTACGCGCTGACCGCCTTGGCGTTCTGCGGTCTGGCGGAGGTCGGCACGAGCTGAGAAACCCATTCTCCGCCCATCCCCTTCGGCATGACTCACGTCGGACTGCGCCCACCCGAGTGCACCCACGCCTGCACTCGGCGGTGCGGCTGCGGATAGATCGTGATGGGTTGTTCGCGTGGCGCTAGTTCTCGCTCTGAGAGGGACTGGAGGGGTCCTGGGCGTGCTGCCCTAGGGACTCCTGGAGTTGCGAGCACATGTCGTGATGCGCCGCTCCAGCCGAGGCCTCCTTCGCAAAGCTTGTCCGACTTAGTAGAGAGCTCGTTCTCGCTCCGAGCGTGACGGGGCCCGCTATCGAGCCGCGGGTAGCATCGAGCCGTGGAGGACGACTGCATCCCGAGGCGAACAGCTGTTAGCGAGCATCGACGACGGAGAAGAGCGTCATGCTGGGATCGGACGCCCCGCGCACGTAGCCTCCTGGCGTCGCCGCAACCCGCTGGAGGAACTCCACTAGCTCGTGGGTGATCACTTCGCCGGGAAGAACGTTTGGGATCCCCGGGGGGTAGGCGGCCAGTGCAATTGCTGACACCCGGCCGACCGCGTCTTCCGCGGGGATCAACTCGGCAGGGCTGAGGAACGCGTCGCGTGGAAGCATCGTCAGTTGACCGGGCGCCGGAAGCGCACCGAGGGCATCGAGTGTGTGCTCGGTGCGAACGTTGGGGTCGTTGGGGAGGGCGTGAAGTGCGCGCACAACGCGGTCAACATCAGGAACCACGCCCGGAGCGATGACGGCAACGATGCAGTTCTCAGTGGCAATCTCGAAGTAGATGCCGTCGCGGTCCATGAGCAGTTCTCGGGCTGTGTTGCCGTGAACCCCTCCACGGGCGACGTCAATCGAGACTCGGAGTGGGTCGGACGCTTCGATGTCAGGGAAGCGCTCAAACGTGTCGCTGACGATGGCGAAGCGACCACCGTTACGGATCTTGTCTCGTAGCTCTTCGGCCGCGGCGATGGCAGCACCGATCCGATCATGCCCGCGCTGCATGGCGTCACGGGCGATGTCCAGCGAGGCGAGCAGCAGCGAGCTTTCGCTCGTGGACTGCGTCAGTCCGAATGCGCGGTCGATGAGAGGTTCGAGCTCGTCAGCGAAGCGGCTGTGTCCGAGGTGCAACATGGCGGACTGGGTGAGGCTGCCGCCGAGCTTGTGGGTGCTTGAGACGACGAGGTCCGCCCCGAGATGAAGAGGGTTGTTGGGGAGGTCTGGGTGGAATCCGAAGTGCCCGCCCCACGCCGCGTCCACGATGAGCGGCGCTCCCGCCTCATGTGCGATGTCTGCCAGCGCGGCAACATCTGCGACGGCACCGAAGTAGCTCGGCGAGATGACGTAGATGCCCTTCGGCCGTTCCTCATCGGGGAGTCCGTGCAGCGCTTCGCGCAGGGCCGCGGGCGACACACCATGGTTGATACCGAACCAGCCGTCAATGGAAGGCTGCACGAACCGCGGCAGCAGGCCACCAAGTACGATCCCGTCGGAGAACGACGAGTGGGCGCTGCGCTGCGCGATGACCGGCTGCCTGGTATCGCGGAATCCAGCAAGCGCGAGAGCCGCGATCCGATTGGCCTGCGAGGCGCCGTTCGTGAGGAACCATGTCCGGCGAGCCCCGTATGCCCCAGCTGCCAACTCATGGGCGCGCGCCAACGGGTTGTCCTGGCCCTTGTCGAGGCCGGCGAGAAGCGGCGGCACATCCAACCGGAGGAGGTGTTCACCGAAGTAGGCGGCAAGCTCCGGAGCCGCGTGAGGGTCGGCGGAGTGCCCCGGGACATTTAAGCGAACCGTGTCTCGAGCTGCATAGTGAAGCAGCGCATCGGCGTACGGCGTCGGAGTGTCAGATGGCGACGCAGCCTGGATGGTGTGGGGGTCGAGAGTGTCCGTGTTCACTCTTCAATCGTGATCGGGATGTCGTCCATATGGAATAGTGACTATCGTGTGAGTTCCAATACGAGGTATTGAGAGAGTCGAATGCTCGATCTACGTCAGTTCGCCGCCCTTCGGGCAGTTGCAGAACATGGCTCCGTGCTGGGGGCGGCGGCCGCCCTGGGGTGGAGTCAACCAACTGTGACTCATCACCTGCGTGCGCTTGGGCTGACGACGGGGTTGCCGGTCATCGACAGCTCCCGTGCTGGCACGCAGCTCACCTCAGCAGGCAGACTCTGGCTTCCGCATGCGATTGCTATCCTCGACCGCGCATCTCGCGCAGAAGGCGATGTGGCGAAAACGCTAGCTGACGGCCGGCGACGGGTCAGGCTCGGCATCTTCCCCACCGCCGCAGCTCGAGTGCTGCCAGCGCTGGTGCGCGCTCTCGATTCCTCCGGCTATTCCGCCCGAGTCGTCGAAGGCGAACTCCACGAGTTGACCCTGATGATGGACCAGCTCGCATTGGATGCTGCCATCGTGTTTGAGCGGCCGGGAGACCCCGCGCCTGCGGGACCGGGCGTCCGCCGCTCCTCCCTGTTTGCAGAGCGATTCACCCTGATTGCCCCTAGCGGACACCCTCTCGCGAATGCGGGCTCACGTCATCTCCTGGAGTTCAGTGGAGAGCCGTGGGTCTTCGGCGTCAGAGAAACGGACCCGGGGGATCTCGCTTTCACCGCGGCTGCGCACGCCGCGGGCTTCGATCCTCGAATCGGGCCGCGAACGGACGACTACCGAGTCGTTCGCGCATATGTTGCCGCAGGACTAGGCCTAGCCATGGTGCCCGAGCTTGCTCTGCCAGAAGACCTTCACGCGCAGGAGGGAGTGGTCACGGTGCCTCTCCTTGGCGCGGCGCTGACTCGCGACGTTCTCCTGCTGACGGCGCCGACGCTCGAGGAGCAGACCATCGCACTGATCTCCGCGACAGTTCGGGCGCAGAAAGTCGGAACCGCATCAACAGAAGGTAGTGATCATGCCAATGTGTAACGTGGGTTCCAACCAAGGGAGTGACGATGGCCGTTGATGGTTTGCAGGCTGGCGGCCTGCTGGTCAGTGAGCAAGTTAGACGGGCTCTGGACTCGCTCAGCGCAGGCGAGCGGAAAGTTGGACGAGCGCTGCTCGCGAACTATCCCATCGCGGGACTGGAGACAGTCGCCGAACTCGCGCGTCGCGCGTCGGTAAGCTCCCCCACCGTGATTCGGTTCGTCGGACGTCTCGGCTTCACCGGGTATCCCGACTTCCAGAAAAAACTCGTTCACGAAGTACAGGAACGTCTGGGATCCCCACTGGAGCAGTACGGGCGAGCGGATCTTCGCTCCGACGACGACGAACTGGCCCACGCGACCGAGGTGTTCACCTCCGGCATCAGTGCAACGATGGGTGACCTTCCGCTCAGCGAGTACGAGCGAGCGGTGTCCCTGTTGTCGGACCCGCGCCGACGCGTGCGACTGATCGGCGGACGGTTCAGTCTGATGCTGGCGGACTATCTCGCGGCCCATCTGATGCTGTTGCGTCCCGATGTGCAGTCGATTGGCCCTGACGAGCTCAAGCGCCTTGCCGTCGTGGCCGACACCCGTCGAAGCGACGTCTTGGTTGTGTTCGACTACCGCAGGTACGACCAGGGGGTCGTGCGATTCGCGCGCAGTGTCGCGTCGCAGGGTGCTGAACTGGTGCTGTTCACGGACCGCTGGATGTCGCCGGTTGCAGACGTAGCGAAGGCCGTGTTGCCAGCGAATGTGGACGCACCATCCCCGTTCGACTCTCTCGTCCCCGCGCTGGCGGTCCTGGAGACAGTGATCGCGGGGGTGACGGAAGAACGTGGCGAGTCGGGTCGTAAGCGCCTTGAGTCCCTTGAAGCTGTTCGGGAAACCTGGATCTCCGAGCCCGTCACCCCCGCGTCCGCGTGACCTTGAGGTCGCTGACCGTGGGCCATATCACCAGCCCTGGTAGTCAGCGATCTGCTCGTCGGACACGACGCCCTCCGCGGCGTCGTCTATTGCCTGGGTCAGGAGTCGCACCGCTTCCGAGAGTGCGTCAGCCGGGATTGTCAGCGGCGGGGTCAGTTCGATGACGTTGCCCCGCACCGGGTAGGCCACTACGCCGAGCTGCCAAGCTCGGTAGACGATCTTCGCGGTGAGGTTGTCGTCTGCAGCCGCGGACTGGCGGTCGTGAACGATCTCGACGCCGACCGACAGCCCGCGACCGCGCACGTTGCCCACGTGGCAGGCACCCGGCCGGTACGTGCGGACGTACTCCTCGAACAATGTCAGTAGTTGGAACCCACGATCCCGCGCATTGGCAGTAACGGAACCCTCTCGAACAATCGACAAAACGGCACGGCCGGCAGCGCACGAGATCGGGTTACCGGTAGTGGTCATCAATGCAGAAGCCACCGGTTCGTCCAATACAGAGGCTGGACCGACAGCGGCGGACAGCGGGAGTCCTCCTCCCAGCGCCTTGCCGAGGGTGACGATGTCGGGAACGACGCCGTCATAGGCAAACGCATGCGGGAGCCCAGTGCGTCCTAGGCCGACCTTCACCTCGTCGACAATGAGATACGCGCCGTGCGCATCGCACAGTTCTCGCAGACCTGACAGGAAACCGGCTGGGGGCACGATGACCCCACCATCGGACTGGATAGGTTCTACGATCACTGCCGCAGTCTTCCCGCGGGACAGCTCCTCGCTGGCTGCGGCGAGGATGTCTTCGACGATGGTGGACGCGTCGCCGGTGTGGGGCCTGTACGCATCCGGGTAGGGCAGAAGAGTCAGGTGCGGGTCGGCAGGCACACCAGAGGCGATGTGAACGCCGGATACACCCCGTGAGTCACCCATTCCGCCGTGGTAGCCGTTCTCGAACGCGATCACGTTCGGTCGCCCGGTCGCGTGGCGAGCGCCGTGTAGCGCCACTTCGTTCGCGTCTGTGCCCGCATGTCCGAGGTAGACGCGTCTCTCCTCAGGCGGCAGCGAGCTGGGCACGAGATCGAGTAGTTCCTCCGCGAGTGAGACTGCGTCCGGATGCGTGGCGGACAGGATCGAGGATCCGGGGCTTGAAGCTGCGGCATCGGCAATGACAGCAGCGATGCGCATGTTGCCATGCCCAAAACCTGATGCCGTCCAGCTTGCGCTGAGGTCGATGAGTTCGCGGCCGTCGGGTTCGACGAGTGTGTGACCGGAGCCTGAGACGGCGGCAAGCGGGAAGAAGCGCAGCTTCTCTACCCCCGCGATGACGGCGCGGTCTCGTGCGAGGAGGTCAGGTACACCGTCTCCGTGCGCTGGCGTCGTCGTGGAGTTCGCATGCTCAGTAGACACGAGCGTACACCTCGCATTGCTCGGTGAGCGAGCGGCCCTGAACAGAGGCGAACTCGTCCTTCTTAATGGCCTCGAAGGTTGCCAGGAACGCCGGCGAGAACCACCCGGACACCACCTCGTCCGCCTTCAGCGCATCGAGTGCCTTCTCGAGATCCCGGGGAAGCCTGGTCAGGTGGGCGTGTCGATCCTCCAGGTCGAGCTCTCCAACGACGATCTCCGGCGTCTCGAGTCGGTCACGGAGTCCCTGCATTCCTGCCCGCAGAATCATGCCCAGAAGGATCCAGGGGTTGGCTCCGATATCACCGCCACGGAATTCGAAGTGCAGCTGCTTGCTGGGGTCGCGGCCGTCGATTTCGTTGGTGGGACAGATGCGCAACAGCGCCTCGCGGTTCTGAAGCCCCAGGAACGACCGTGCCGTTGACCAGTTGTGCGGCGCGAGACGGAGGTAGCTGGTCGCCAACGGGGCGAACAGGGCGGCCATGGCGGGCCCGTACTTGACGATGCCGGCGGCGAAGCTGCCGGCAAGTTTGGAAAGGCGGCCAGGGCGGGTGGGGTCATACACGAGGGTGTTGCCGTCGAGGTCATCGAGTCCGAAGTGCACGTGCACACCGTTGCCGGTCTCGCCCGGTACGACGACAGGGGCGAAGGAGGCTTCGCGTCCGTGGGCCTCGAAGACGTCGTAGACGATGTCGCGGACGAGGATGGCTCGGTCTGCCGCGGCGACCGGATCGGTGGGGGCGACGGTGATCTCGTACTGGTGACGACCGTACTCGGGAAGCCAGGTCTCCGGTTCGAGTCCGGCGGTGTGCAGTACGCGCATCAGCTCGGATCCGAGCGGCTCTGCGCGCCGGAATGCCTGCAGCGAGAACGGGTGGTGGTCTCCCTTGGCGCTGACGTCCACGAACTCGTGCTCGAAAGAGGAACGAGTTGTGATGCCGAACTCAGTCCGCAGCTGCTCGACAGCGTCACGGAGGAAGGTGCGCGGGCAGCTCTCCCAAGGTGACCCGTCCGTGTTTACCAGATCCGCGAAAACGACGTTCAGCGGGGGCCGCCCGGGGATTCCATCCACGCGGGCGAGCGAGCTGAGGTCCGGCTTGAGGCGCAGATCACCGGTGGAGCCGTAGGGGATGTCATCGACGATGTGACCGAGCGAGCCGATGCCCAGGTTTGCGGGCACCCAACCGAGCGAGGCGTTCTCGTCGAAGTCCGCCAACCGCATCGAGCGTCCCTTGGTGCGCGCCGCGATGTCGGTGGTGGCGATGAAGATCAGTTCGTCGTTTTCTGCCTCGGTGCCCATGGTGTCTTTTCCTGTCGTCGGGTTCGGGTTGTTGACGGTCATTATCAGTCCAGCTCTTCCACGCTCAGACGAGATCCGATTCTGTCGGCAAGGGATGGGCGGACGAGCACGATGATCAAGCCGATCAGGCACCACGCGCCCGCAATCCACGGGAAGTATGTGTACGGGGCGGCCTGGCCGGCGATCTGGATGAAGTACACGTAGGCGAGGAAGGCGAGGCCGAGGACCGGGATGATGGCTTCCCACTTCGGGATCTTCGATCCACGCGAGAACGTGTGCTTGATGACGCCTACCGAGGTCATTCCGTATGCGACCACCATGCAGAGGGTCGCGATGGTCGCGAACCAGTAGTACACCTCCACCGATGTGGCGCCGAACAGGCCGAACCCGACCGCGAAGACGACGGTGAGGATGATCACGAAGATCGTGCTCCGGACGGGGACTCCGGTCTTGTCGCTCGTAGCGGCGAACGACTTCGGTCCGAACCCGTCGCGTGCGAGAGCAAAGAGGAGACGGGCGGCTGCCGCGGTCGAGCTCAGCAGGGAAGCGAACGCGACGAGGAATGCGAAGATCGCGATGAGCACCGCGCACCACTGTCCGACGTAAGTGGACGCGAGGGTTGTGAGAGTGGAGGATGCTCCAGCGAACGCCGCGACACCTTCCTCATCGGTTCCGAAACCGATGGTCTGCGCGAACATCACGAGGACGTAGATGACGCCGGCGACGACGACCGCGAGCAGGAGAGCGCGCGGAACGACCCGCTTAGGGTTCTGCGTCTCCTCTCCCAGCGAGGTGCCCGACTCGAATCCTGCCCACGACAAGAATCCGAACACTGCGGCGGTCATGACGGCGCTGATCGGGGCGTCGCCGGGAAGCAGCACGGAGAAGTCCACGCCGGTCGATACGGGCGCGTCTCCCGAAGCCACGCGAACGATGATGACCACCGAGAGCACGACCATCGCGGCGATTCCGACGAACCCGATGCCCAGGAGCGTACGAGCCGTAACGGTGGACTCACGCACGTTGAGGATGAGGGTGAACACGGCGACGACGACGGGCACGAGAACCCAGGTCCACGACGGGAGTGTTACCCCGAACTCGGTCATCATCGCTTGGAAGAAAACCCCGCACGCGCCAGCGATGCAGACGGCGAAGAAGATGTAGGTGCCCAGGAGCGCGAAACCTCCGAAGAAGCCTGCCCGAGGGCCGAGCGTGGAGCCTGCGAGGGCGTATACCGACCCGGCGTGAGTGATGTATCGGGTGAGCCGGATGAACGCGTATGCCACAAGCATCGTCCCAGCGAACGAGACGATAAAGGTGAACGGCACGCCGGAGCCGACGAGTCCGGCGACTCCGATGCCGTTCAACGACATCGCCATGACGGGCCCCATGAAGCCCACCGAGATTGCCACGACTTCCCACAGGCGGAGTGTCTTGCGCGGGGCGACCGGGGTGCTGTCCCCGACGCGAGTGGATGCTGCAGTCATTTCAGAACCCTTCGTATGGCGTCGACTCTGACGCCCCAGGATACGAACTGGATAGTACAGAGTACAACAAATAGCGCTAGATGTAACAGATAGTACGTATAAGATTTCTCTTCACCTGCGGCCAGCTTGAAGCAGACGTCGAATCGGCGGAACAGGATGCGTTAGCGAGTGCCGCGTGCGAGTGTCCGCGTCACCGAGTTCATGCATGCTCCCTCTCGATGGAGGGGTGATCCGTCAGCGTCTCGCGGACCTGAGGAGCTGTGATCGCCGAAGGACGCGCGTCGAGGAGGTTTTCAGCGGCTGCGAGGTAGCCGGCCATGAGCGCCATGCCCACGTCCTGCACGGCACGATCCGTCGGCAGGAACCGCGGGTGATGAAGGGACGGCGGTGGTGTCTCTCCTGCGGTCTCGACGCCAACGAAGAGCATCGCGGAGGGCACGGCGTCGGAGAAGTAGGAGAAGTCATCGGCACCGAGTGAGCGGAGTGGTTCCGCGCGCGAGACTCCGAGGGTGACGACGGCGTCGCCGATGCGAGCGGCAAGCTCGGCGTCGTTGATCAGCACCGGCTCGCCTTCGGTGACAGTGGTGACCGCGACCACCCCGAATCCGCTCGCGATGCTCTCCGCGGTGCTCTTGACTGCACGCTGGAGAGCAACCCGATCCGCCGGATCAGTGCTGCGCAGAGTGGCGCGGATGTGGGCATTCTCCGGGAGGACGTTCGCAGCGCCATCGCCCACGTGCAATGTGCCGATGCTGATGACGGCTGCATTCAGAGGCGAGACGGTACGCCGTACCAGCTCCGGCAAAGCAATCGCAATGTGTGCGGCAGCTGCAACGGGGTCTGCTCCGTCATGCGGGTAGGCGCCATGGCCGCCGCGTCCCACCAACCGGATGTCGATTTCGTCGGCCGCGGCGTTGATGAATCCTCCACCCACCGCGATCTCGCCGACGGGCACCGCCGGATGCACGTGCGCGCCGATGACGTGTGCGATGTCCTCATCGAGAAGAACGTTCTCTCGCACCATGTCGAGCGCACCTGACGGGTAGGTCTCCTCCCGCGGCTGCAGAAGAGCGACCAGCCCGAATGGAAGGTCGATACCGACGGAGGCGCGAAGCAGTGCCACGAGGGCGGCTTGATGCACGTCATGTCCGCAGGCATGCATGAGCTCGCCGGTCGCTGCATAGGGCGCGCCGGTCTGCTCTCGCAGCGGAAGGGCGTCGAGTTCAGCGCGGAGGGCAATCGCTGCGCCGCGCTCCGGGCCGATACGGCCGATACGTCCGGTGTCCGCACTCCGCCGGAAAGCGATGACCCCATGGAGAGCGGCCTCGATACGCCGCGAAGCATCATCCTCGTCGGCGGATGCACGCGGGTCTGCGTGCAGATCCTTCCGCAGTCCAACTGCGGCCTCTTGCTCCGCGACGAACGCCGCTCGCCAGTGCGCGGCGAGGAGCGCCAGATCGGGCCTCATGCGCCGATCCCGTAGACGCGGCGTGCATTGCCAGAACTGATGAGTTCAGCGACCCGGCGTTGCTCTTCGACAGGCCACCCGTCCCGCGCAGCAAAGTCGGCGAGGGCGGCCTCGGTCCCCCGGCGGAACAGCAGCGCTCCTAGGAGGTAGAGCTCCGCAACGCCGAAGGCGTCGCTGGAGAACATTAGCTTGGAGAACGGGGCGAGCTCCATCGACTCCGCAATCACCGCGTGCGAGCGCGACCCGGTGTAGTTCACCGCGAGACCCACGTCGAGGAAGACGTGAGGGAAGACCTGGGCCAAGTAGCCCGCTTCGCGGTGGAACGGGTAGCAGTGCAGTAACGCGATGCGGACGCCTGACGCGCGCGTGAGCCTCATGAATTCGGTCAGCAGCAACGGGGTGCACCGCAGAAGGTCGACGTCGGCGTCGCCGTATCCGATGTGGAATTGGATGAGGGCGCCGCGGTCGACCGCCTCCCACAGGAGATGACGGATGATGGTCGCGTCCGACAGTCGGACCTCTCCACCGAGCGTTGAGCGCATCCACGCGTCGAGCGCGGTGTCTACGTCTTCTGCGGACGGACGGCGAGGATCGAAGTCGAGACCGATGCGGTAGGCGGCGATGGATTTGACACCTACCGCTGCGCGAAGGGCGTCGTCGAGGGTTTGAGCGAAAGTCTTTCTGAACTGCGGGGCAGAGCATCCGCCCTCCACGAGCTGCTCAGCAATGCGCTCAAGGCGCACCACTTCATGAGCGCGGGCAGCGCCGGCGTCGGCCATTGCGGAAGGTGTCAGGATCGCGTCGCCGCGATACCCGGTTTCGATGAGGTAGTCGGAGATCCCCGTGGATCGCAGCAGTCTGCGGTTGACCTCCGGCGCTCCGAGCGCCACCCGTC
This sequence comes from Microbacterium sp. H6, assembly GCF_003314775.1. Lineage (NCBI taxonomy): Bacteria > Bacillati > Actinomycetota > Actinomycetes > Micrococcales > Microbacteriaceae > Microbacterium > Microbacterium sp. H6. The sequence goes on from NZ_QOAY01000301.1 coordinate 55,209, forward strand.
GGGCAAGGTAGTCCTCGGGGCTCGCGAACGAGGGCAGGTCGAGGACTGGAGCGCAATATCTCCGGATCCCAAAACCTACTTGAGAGTCGAATCCGGTGGTTCCTTCGGGGGCTGCCCAGTCGGACTCGGTAGTCAGTAGCTCGAAGTCTTCGCGACTGGGATCACTCTCGAGGACCCCGTGGCAGTGGTGGTCGACGAGCGGGAACTCCGAGAGATCGACCCTCATCGGTTCAGTAGACATTGCGGTACACCTCACACTGTTCAGCCAGCGACTGCTCGCGCATGCGCGCGATTCCAATTGATACGAAGTCTGCACGGGATCGGACGCGGACGAACCGTGCGGGCGTCATCGACCGCCCCCGCCGACGGCTCAACGAGCCAGGTTGATGCCGCACTCGACCACCAGCCCAGCACTCAGCGCAGCACCGCCGGTGAGGGAAAGGGAACGAGTGAAGCGTACGACGGTCATCTCCTTGGGGTTTGGCTGGGCATCGTCACCTCAGCACTGTCACACCACTGTACTTATTTAGACATTTCAACAGCAATCAGATCATATGACGTCTTTGTTACATCTCTGACAGGCGGATCGACTGTTCGTATAGTTAGCCAACGCCGCCGTTGTGAGTATGGCTTGCCGTCGGCGACGGCGCTCTACATCATCGACGGGATGGACTCGCCGCTGCACCCTTGTCGAAGAACATCCCGCTACATGCTGCAGATGTCACTACGCAGACACGCCCAGTAAACAGTCGGCGTTGATCAACGTCGCCGAACTCGCCGCACGCACCGGAGACGCCGTGACGACCCTTGGCGTGAACCGAGCCGAGCCTCTGCGCTCGCTCGGCCTGCCGTGTGCCGTGCGACACGCGCCCACGTCTCGCGATCGTCGACGGGAACGCTGCGCAGCCGCTCGCGCAGCGCACCCAGCTCGGTGTTCATCTGCTCGTACATCTGCGGGTCGACCTCGGTCGCCGCGCCGCCCGGATGAACGACGCGGCGGCCGCGGTATGCGGCGTTCCACTCGGCCGCAGCATCCGTCGCACCGCTCGGAGTATAGATGGACAACGACAACCTTCGGATCACGTTGACTTGGCCGGTGAGCACCATCGACGGGGAGCCGTCGCTGACAAGCGGATCACTCACCATCACGCAGTACCCGAGTGGCGACTTCCTTCTCATGGTCAGTGCCGGGGACGAGCATTTCCCAGACGGCGCCGAGATCCAGTTCCCGGTGTCTGCCGAGCATGCGCAGCTCGTCAAACGCGCTCTCTCTGGCGAGCACATCGGAGAAATTGGGGAGTAACCACCGCGCGGGCTGTCCGGCAGAACTCAAGAGAGAGGGCCCCGCCGAGCTGGCGGGGCCCTCTCTCGACGTGTGCCGAGCGCACTACGGTTTCTCCGCTGCGGCCTTCTCTCGCTGCGCGATGCTTTTAGTCAAGACGACGCCGACGACCACGAGGCCAGACAGCGTGAAGATCAGCTTGAGTGACCATCCGATGGCGCCGGCGTAAGTGAGCATGTTGAACGTGGCGTGCTCGAGGATGAGGGCGACGATAGCTCCCGTGCGGCGGTACAGCAGAACCATCAGGAGGGCCCAGGCGGCGAGGCCGATCGCACCCCAGCCGTAGTACAGGTGAAAGGGCACCCGCACAGCAATCGCCGCGATGAGGACCACAGTCCAGCTGTGCCCGGTGGCACGGAGCGCAACGACGACGAGCGCGAGAAGGGCCAGCTCCTCGCTTGGGCCGGCCATCCCATCGTTGACGATATTGAGAACGTGCAGAAGCGGGTCATCGATCGGCGCAAGATCGAACTCGTTGGACGGCAACCCGAAGACCGTGCTGAGCGCCCCCGCGAGGGTGAATCCGATGAACACGGCGAGGTAGCCGACGGGGAACGTCTTGACGCTGGTCCTCCAGGTGGCACGTTGTACCTCAGCGCCCGCGTACCGACGAAACGCCCAGATCAACGCGGCCGCCATCAACACCACGGCGATCTGTCGTACGATGCCCGCCGTGGCGGTGGCAACGGTACCCGTGGGCCACGTGTCGGGCGCAGGAGTCCATCCGAGCAGCATCACGACAGCAACCCGGACCCCTTCGCTCCAGCCCACGAGGTAGATTCCGGCGATCGCGGCCCAGGCTGCGGCTTTCGCCCGGGCAGGGACCTCTCGGCGTGTGATGCCGGTGCGGTCGATCGCGAACTGTGCCGCGATCTCATCCCGGATCTGTCGCAGCGCGTCGCGCAGCGTCGTGCGCGCGGGTTTCTCTGGGACTGTCGTGTTCTCGGTCATGTCGTTTCCTTCCGTTCGTGGGGGCCGGGTTCCCGCCGTAGATCCGTGCGGGATTTCCACTCGTCGACGGGGCGAGAGGACCGGAAGCCATGGCGGTGGTACCACCCGGCCAGGCGACGCTCAGCGGTCCGCTGGGCCGCCTTGTACTCCTCCGGGGACGCATCCCGCGGCAGGTCCGGGTAGTCGGTCATCATGGTGCATACGATCGGCAGGGAGCGATGGTCTGCGTACCGGCATAGCTCCTGCAGGAGTGAGCTGCCGAAGCCCCTCCCCCGCACCGAGCCCATCACGATGTCGTCGAGGCGGATCTTTGACGCGCTCTCGGTGACGAGCAGCTTGTACCTGCCGTAGTGAGCGAGATCCTCGGCGCGTGCCGGCAACGGCCGCTCGCGGGCGGGGAGATGGTCGATGAGCTCGCGCACGAGCCTGCGGGGTGCCCGCGCCGCCAGGGCGGCCACTGCCCGTTCGATCTCCTTCCGCGCGGCAGCGTCACCGAGAACGGTCGACGCGCGCGCGGGAGCCACGAGCGGCCGCAATGCGGCGGCAGCGCCCGCGAGATCCGCGTTCTCGTATCGCCCTGCCTCAAGCCGGGCGAGAGTCGCCTCCAGGCTGACGCCGGGGGCAAGGCTGAACACTCCCCACTCGTCCGGATCTGCGCCGGCACCGAGATGCGCGAGAGCATTCTCGTGCTCTCCGATTTCGTACCGTGCACGCTCGAAGGTGACCCGCGCCTCGTCGGCCGCGCGACGATGCGCACGCGCAGCGGCCACTCGGTACCACGGCGGCGGTATCCGATCGAGGATCGCTTGTGCCTCTCTCTGCTCGGCCTGCGCGCGCTGCCGTCCGAAAGCAGCTGCACGAGCCCGCTCTCCCGACTCACTCATGCGTACCCTCAAGAAGCTCTATAAATGAGCGCGGAAGGACGACGTTTCGCGGAGCTCCGGCGAACAATGGCGCGACCTCTGTGGGGGTGTGGCCAGCGATGCCACACCCAATCTCCGTCACCAAGAACGTCAGCTCTGGATGCGTGCGAGCGAACGCATAGAACGTGGCGGTTTCCTCCGCGATCACATCCAGACCAGACATCGACACCAGCGCGTATGAGCGGCCCTGGAGTCCGTGAGCCTGCCCCATGATGGCGCCGAAGTCTCGCACGGCCTGTCGGGCGGCGCCGCCCGCGTGAGAGCCCGCAGCGTTCGATCCGAACACGAAGATCTCCCCCGGCCGCAGATCGGTGATCAGCTCTGCCCTACCGCGCCGCGAAAACAGTCCCATGGGTACTTAGCTGCCTTCGTTTGGTGCGGTTCCTGACAGCGCGTCCGAATACCCCTTGCCGTAGCCGGCGGCTTCTTCCGCCCGCAGCCGGGCGGTGATGCCCTCCGTCAGGGCCTCGTGGTACCGGACCGCTTCATCACGCGTGAGCTTTTGGATCAGCACGCCGATCCCGGCCGCCACGATGATCAGGATGTCGGCACCGAGGATCAGCTTCCACGCGTCCGGTACGTTCATCACGGACGATGTCAGTTCGGGTTCGAGGATCCCGCCGAGCACCATCACTGCCAGCAGGAGGACCGTGCCCCCTCCCACTGACCATGCGATCCAGTGGAAGAACGCCCGCGTCGCGGAGATCGGCGTCGGTGCGGCCAGCTGACCTAGCGTGGCATCTGCCCTGAGCCCCCGAGTCTGCTCGATGCGGTCCTGGAGGCGGAGCGCGAGGATCACCAGTGCCCAGACGGCCACGACGGCGAGGACGAGAAACGCGGCCCACTCGGCCGACGTTCGGCCGACGGCCACGAGAGACACCGCCACCAGGCACAGGCCGATCGCGTGGACCCAGCGGGTGACGCGCTTGCGGCGTGCCATCCCGGGATCCCGAAAGACAGGCACCAGGAGAAAAGCGGCTCCCACCGCCGCCAGGACGAGGAAGAAGATGTCGTAGAACAGCATCGCGTCAGCTCCGGTCAGACCAGGTCGGGCATGTCCTCAGGCGAGGGAAGCTCGCTCGGCCACTGTTCGGGCAGCGTGCGTGTTCGAGAGACTTTCTCGACACGCCAGAACGGGCCATCGCTCGCCGTGATGATCGGCATGGCCGTGTCGAGGTAGTCGCGGAAGAAGACCGCCATACCGGTCGGCCCTTCAAGGCGCAGGAACTCCCACGCCCGCCACAGGGCCTCGAACCGGCTGAGGACCTCGGTGTACTCCCACCAGCGGGCATCCCACCGAGCCGGGGACAGGTCACGCTTCCAGTGCGGCAACAGCCAGTGTTCGACCCACATATACACGTTCGGGTAGTACGTTTCGACCTCGGGCTCATCCGGGGTCTCGTCGTCGTAATCAGACATTCGATGTCTCCTCGAGGTGTCCCGTCTGGACCGCCTGCGCTTCGTAGTAGTCGCGGCTCGCGGCCACTTTCTCGCCGTACGGTTTCGCCGACCAGTGCTCGAGCGCGAACAGCGTCGCCGGCTGTGTGGCGGGGATCATCACCGCGCGGCCGCGCGGCATCGCTGCGAGTTCCGAGACGTCGAAGATCCGCTCGCGGCTGATACTGGTCGTCGTCGACCGGCCTCCGTGCTGCTGGGTGCTGGTGCGGTGCACCACGTCGTGGTCACCGATCAGCTGGGACAGGTGCGGGAGGAACTTATCGTCCGCGAGGCCGCTGCCCGAGGCGCGAATATTCGCGGCTCCCCAGAGCTTGTCCATCCCGTTGATGCCGAACGCTTCGACGCCCTGTTGCCAGGACTGGAAGAACGTGGAGACGATGATGCCGCGGCTGCCGTAGTGCGAATACACGTCGGGCAGGTCTCGCCACCGGCACACGTTCGCGGCCTCGTCGAGGACCGCCATCAACGGTGTTGCGAGGCGGCCGCCACGCATCCGGGAACCGACTTCCTCGGCGGCCGTGAGGACCGCCATCGTCAGCGCCGCGGTGATCGCCCTGGCGCTACCACCGCCCTCGCGAGAGATCGCGTAGACGGTGTCGGTGGACTTGACGAAGTCGTACGGGTCGAAGTGCGGTCGCCCGTCGGTGTCCGTGATCCACGGGAGCACCTTCTTGTTGGCCAGGACGCCGATAAAGGTCCGCACCGTGCCGTACACGCCGTCACGCTGCTTCTCCGTGAGCGTCTGCGTCTTCGAGAGGCCCTGTGCCTGCGTGTAGTCGTCCTCGATGACTCTGTCACTCTGATTTGGCCCAGGGATGTCGCTTTGGTCTGGCCCATGTTGCGACGC